>DAOUGM010000043.1:0-31473 GCA_034428895.1 Anaerolineaceae bacterium | reverse complement strand
GAACCTCATGACCCTTGATGGTGGTTCAAGGGTACGACCTTTGCGAAACCGGGAATATAAAAGCGTCAGAGAATCATCTCTGACGCGGGCAGCACCTGGGGTCCGGTTTTCACAGACCAACTTTTTCAGGTGTGGGCGGTATAGGACTCGAACCTACGACCTTTGCGATGTCAACGCAACGCTCTAACCAACTGAGCTAACCGCCCGACTTGACCTATTATAAATGCGATTTTTTACCCTGACAATGGTAAAACGCAGAAAACCTCAAAGGATATTCACCACGCCTGCCCAAAGTATGGAGAACCTGGGCTGGGGCTGATCTGCCCGAGGCGGCGCCAGATGACCGATGGCGACGATCAACTTCTGATCCCGCTGAAACCCTGAAAAACGCCGCGAGCCGTACATTGGCACGAGATTGGCGGCATTGATCGTATACAGAGAGCAATCCGGCTCATACGCAGTGGCATAGAGCTGGTCTTTACCGATCACGATTTGAATGATATTGGGGGCAGTGAAATCTGCATCTTCGGGAATGGTAAAGGAGAACCCCTTGGTCGAGAGCCTGAATCCGCCGTGGTTGGATACAGAGTATTCCAAACCTTCCTGCCCGGAAGGATTGATCTTCTGCCAGTGAAGATCATCAACAATAAGGATGGGCAATTCCAGATCAGGGACAATGGATGACATGGTTAACCTTTGATCAGATTAGTTTTCTCGAACGATGAATGGTCGCCAATAATTAAATTATAGAGGAAAAATAAAAAACAAAAATAAAAAATGCTGGAATTTCGTTGATATTTTGAAGTGAAATGGTATAATATCGGCGCTTGATCATTCAGGCATGGAGAGGTTGCGCAGTCCGGCCTAACGCGCCCGCTTGGAGAGCGGGTATACCGCAAGGTATCGTGGGTTCGAATCCCACCCTCTCCGCCTTGAACCCCTTATCCGTAAGGGGTTTTTTTCGAGGGTGCTGCGACGTGCTTCCAGCATGCTTCGCAACACTTCCAGTGTGCTCCGCGACCCTCTCCGCCTTGAACCCCTTATTTGTAATGGGTCTTTTTTTTGTCCCGGGTTACAGAAAGTGGTGTAGTTTCAGTGTCGGGTGAACAAGCGGGTGGTTGAGTAGAAAGCGGAATCCATAAAACATTTTGGATTTGCAGGACATGGAAGTCTACCCAATGGTTTGTTAAAAAGATGATTGGCAGGCATGGGGGGGACACGTCTGCCAATCTCTAGGGAGGGAACTGCACCGGTCATCTGTTAAGAATCCCGGTTAACACACATGTGTGGCTACCAATAAATCGTGTGTTATGTAGATATTATATATCCAATTTATCCAAAATGCAAGGTTAATTTACCCATTTTTTCTTTTTGACTTGAACAATTCTTCCCAGCTCTCGATTTCTTGCGGTGAAAGCGGTTTTTCACGTATTTCCTGAACTGCCTGGGGGCTGGAAAGAACCGTTCTTATTTCGGCTGAAAAATCTTCGGATTTGATCACGGCGGCATGAAGGGCTTTTGCCTCCGCCTGCACACGACGATCGGAGCTGACAACGGTCATGTTGCGTGCGTTCTTGCCGCCGGCACGCAGAAATGCAATTATTGCGTCATCGGCTGTTAATCCTCTGCGCACCGGATGGATGCGCAGCAAGCCGTAATTCGTTTTCTGAGAATAACCGGCAGGTGCACCATCGAAAAATAGTTCCGCCTGGGTACGGGAGAGGCGGCAGTAATCCAGCAGGATATTCAATAATTTCGTTTCATCGTCGGGGTCGTCCAAGCTCAGACCAGGGATCTTGGGAATGAGATTATGACCATCAATGACCACTTTTTTCAATTGTTTAGCACCTCATAGAAACATTTTACTTTGAAATTATGCTATGATTCAAAATAACATTAAGGCAGATATGCGAAAGATCTTACCCTACCTTGTCTTGAATTTCGTTGTTTCCGCCGCTGCGGTGTTAACCGTGCTGCTGATCTGGAATGCGACGCATAAAGTTCCAAAGGTCATTGTTCCGGAAACCCCTTCAATTCCCACCGCAAACCAGGTGAGCAACCACCCCCCTGCTGTAATTCCTTTGGACCGAAAAACATTTGAAATTCAAATGGTGGTTGGCGCCGGAGACATCAACCTGGAACATATTCAATTGATCAGCGTTGCCGATGCAGATATCAACCTTGAAGGGTGGAGGATACTGGACGGACAAAAGAACGAGTATAGTTTTCCCTCGATCATCATCTTCCCGGGGGGTGGGCTGAATATTTACACCCGTTCGGGTGTCAACACCGCGGTTGAGGTTTTCTGGGGCAGAGAGGGCGCTGCCTGGTCCTCAGGCGAAACCGTACAATTGCTAGATCCGGATGGAAACCTGCGTGCTTCGTATGTCATTCCTTAAAAAATCTTCTGAAAACCGGATACATTTCGGGTTTCAGGTACAATCAAATTATCGAACCAGGAACAGAATACTCATTGAATTGGACATGTTGAAATGACCCAAGCCTTGTATCGAAAATGGCGCCCCCGCAAATGGGAACAAGTGGTTGCACAGGACCACGTGGTACAGACCTTGAGAAACGCGATCAAATCGAACCGCGTAGGGCATGCCTATCTCTTCTCCGGACCGCGCGGCACGGGAAAAACGACCACCGCCCGACTGCTGGCAAAGGCGGTCAACTGCCTTTCAGAGGACCTGGAAAACCGCCCCTGCGACGAATGTAAAAACTGCCAGGCGGTGAATGACGGACGGTTTCTGGACTTGATCGAGATCGATGCAGCCTCGAACACCAGCGTTGAAGATGTACGCGACCTGCGCGACAAGATCAATTATGCACCTACGGACGGAAAATTTAAAGTTTACATTATCGATGAAGTCCACATGCTTTCAACCGCGGCCTTCAACGCACTGCTCAAGACGCTGGAGGAGCCTCCAGCGCACGCCATTTTCATCCTAGCAACCACGGAAGTGCACAAGATTCCCGCCACAGTGCTTTCGCGCTGCCAGCGCCATGAATTCCGCCGCATACCGGTGATGGAGATCGTTAAGACACTGCAGACCCTCTGCGCTGAAGAAAAGATCCAGGCACATGAAGATGCCTTGATCCTGATCGCCAGGCAAGCGACAGGCGCAATGCGGGATGCAATCTCCCTACTCGATCAACTTGCATCCACCGGGAAAACGATCGATCTCGAACTGGCGCAGACGGTATTGGGCACGGCGACCAATCAACTGGTGCTCGAGCTGGTGGAAGCAATCGAGAAGAACGATCCCGCGGCGGGATTGGAAACGATCCACCGCGCGTTGGACAGCGGCAGCGATCCGCGGCAGTATGCAAGGCAGGTGGTGGAATACATGCGAAACCTGTTGTTGTTCCGCATGGGTAACGAGAAACAAGTGGAAGCCACCAAAGAAAATAAAGTGCTGATGCGGCAGCATAGCGAAACAATCAAAATCGAGGCGATCATGGCCTGGATCGGATATTTCAACGACGCGATCAACGACCTGCGCACATCCTGGCAGCCCAGCCTGGCGCTGGAGATCGCCTTCACAAAAACGCTGCAACCTGCCAAGGGAAGCAGTGAATCTCTCCAGGTTCAGGAACCGCAATTTACCCGACCGGTAGAAAAACCCAAAGAAAAAACGGAGGAGACCAGTGCTGTTCAACCTCCCCCCAAAAAGGAACAACCGAAAGCGGAGAAACCAGCTGAAGGCATTCCTTCGACACCGGCAACTGAAATACCGGCGCCTGTTCAGCATGGCGGTGAGGGACTGACAACCCAGGATATTCTTGCAGCATGGAGCAGGATCCGGGCTGAGGTGAAACAACGCCGTCCTCAAACCGAAGCCCTGTTGAATTCCCAGCGCCTGGTACAGGTCAAGAAAGGCGTACTGGTACTTGGATTTCCAAGTGAAGTATTGAAGTCTAAAATGGAAAACAGCGAAAATATTGAAGTCACTCAACGTGCGATCCACAGCATCCTGAACCAGGAAATTCCAGTGGAGTGCATCGTAGTGGGTGATAAAGGTAAAAACTCCCAGGTGGATACAGATGTCGACCCTGATGGACTGGTCAGTACGGCGCTGCACCTGGGTGGTAAACTTGTGCACAAAGATTAAGTAATTTACAGGAGTGAGATATGGCAAAGGGATTTAATCGACCTCCCGGCGGCGGAGGGGCAGGCGGGGGAATGATGGCGCAGATCAAGCGCCTGCAGGAGCAAATGGAGGCCGCCCAGGAGCAACTGGCGAATGAAACCGTTACTTCTTCCGCCGGGGGCGGGGTAGTAAAAGTGACCATGACCGGCGACCAAAAATGCACCCAGGTGGTCATCGACCCTGAATTGTTAAAAGATGCCGATGCCGAGATGCTGCAAGACCTGGTACTTTCAGCAGTCAACCTTGCATTGGATGACTCACGCAAACTGGCGGCGGACAAGATGGGACCGCTGGCAGGTGGAATCACGGGAATGGGATTTTAACCCGTCAATTGTATGCCGATCTTACCCGCACCCATTCAGAACCTAATCGAAGCCCTGGAACGACTGCCAGGGATTGGCCCAAAATCAGCATCGCGGCTGGCTTTCTTTTTATTGCGTTCTCCGGAGGATCTGGTTCAGCAGCTTTCCAGCGCGCTGACCAACCTGAAAACGGCCACCGGCTCATGTCCGTTGTGTTTTAATATCACGCTTGCCGGGCAGGACAGGTGTGAAATCTGCGCCGATACCAAACGCATGGACGGAACGATCTGCGTGGTGGAGGAACCGCTGGATGTGCTGGCCATTGAACGAACGGGCGGGTTCCACGGAAGATATCATGTGCTACAGGGTGTGCTTTCGCCTATCGAGGGCATTGGTCCGGATGATCTGAAGATCCGTCCGCTGCTCGAACGCGTGCGGAGCGGTGAAGCCAAAGAGATCATCCTGGCGACCAATCCCAGCATGGAAGGGGACGCCACCGCGCTTTACCTGCGCCAGCAGCTTCTGACGCTCGGAGTGCGCGTAACCCGGCTGGCGAGGGGGCTGCCTGTAGGCGGCGATTTGGAATACGCCGACCAGAACACGCTGCTGAGAGCACTGGCTGGAAGACAGGAAATGCAATGAAAAAAACCGAAGCTGCAAGGCTTCGGTCTTTTTTTTGAATGGCAAGGGAGATTCATGAATCTCCCCTACTGTTTTATCGTTTGAATGCTGGAAGTTCGACCTTTTTACCAGCCTGATCCACGATAAAGTAGGGCAGCCAGACGACAGCGAAAATATCCGTAAAGATATCGCTTTTATTGGGGCGAATGCTGATCTCGGTAATATCGTCGACCGCTGCAGCATATTTATCGTTTACCTCTTTGACAACTTCTTCCCTGGCTTTTTGCAGATCAAGCAATTGGTCTTGATACTGTTTCAGCGTTTGCTGCTCGGCAGCCAGACGGTCTTTGGCTTCAGATGCCATCCTGGTTTTGGTTATCGTACTGGAGATGCTGCGTTTTCTACCCGTGAGCATACCGAGCACGGCGGCACCACCGGTGGCCAGCGTTTCCAGGCGGCGCTGATTGACGGAATTCTCTTTGGATTTCACATCCAATTCCTGCGATTCGATTTTGCGCTGCATGGCGGCGATCTTGGAATCATAAGTCTTCGCAGCTTTTTCGATCTCAGCTTTGATCGAATCATCCACTGCATCGCGGCATTTTTGATGGAACTCCGCCGCGGTCATATCCGGGGAAGCGTAGACTTTCAGCCTTGTATTGGCTTTCAGTTTCAACGTGCCACTGCGGTACAGCCACTCCAAAAAATCCTTTTCAATTTCCACAGTCTTTTTGCCGTCGGCCAGCCAGGCAGGGACGGGGTGGTACTGCGTCTTGGGCAGGGGCTGATTTTCCAGTTTTTGCTTGTCCACTTCACCGCTAAGAAGGTTTTCCCAACGGATCAAGCCGCTGCCGGGATCTTCGAGGATGGCGGTGGTTTTTACCGCTTTTTCGATGTCGTACTGGCGAGAGAGATAACGCACTTCCGCCTGGGCGAGAACACCCGGGCGGTATACGATCCCTTCGGATGTCACACCGCCCTGGATCCCGGCTGCTGCAGCGGACTCGCTGACGCCCAGATTATTGGGCAGGAAATACTCGGGGATGCTTCCGGGAATCGCCGGACGGCTGGAGGTCAGGTCGGTGCTCTCCCTGACACCTGAAACTTTCGCTTTTTCCTGCGTACCAGCGGGCACTTCTTCCATGCTCCTGCCTTTTACCAGCGCATTTGCAGCCGGCAGCTGGTCGCGCGTCATCGGACCTGCCAGATAATTTAAAGCCCAGCGGGTGTTGAAGAGCACAGGTTTGGATTTATAAACGCTGTGCAGCATAAAGACGCGTTTCTCGAGACCGGAAATGAGTTTATCGATCTCTTTCAGATCGGTTGTTCCGCCCGCAGAAGACAGACCGTCCAACAGGCGCTGCTTGTCCTGGTCGGTTTGAAGGCGACCGATCATCCAGGTGCCCGCGTTGGAGAGGGCTTTATAATCGACATCCACCGGGTTCTGGGTGGCGAGCAGCAAACCCACGCCAAATGCGCGGGCTTGCTTCAACATGCGCAGCATCACGGTCTTGGACGGTGGATTGGCAACCGGGGGAAGATACCCCATGATCTCGTCGAAATAAACGATGGCGCGCAAGTTGCCTGTACCACGCTGCCCGCGCATCCAGCTTTCGACAGCGGCAAAGAGCAAAGTGACAAAGAACATGCGTTCATTTTCGCTCAGATGCGCCAGGTAGAAGATCGAATGGCGGGGTTTACCGTCTTTGGTAAATAGCAGGCTGCCGATGGTGAGAGGCTGACCCTGCTGCCAGACCTGGAATGACGGCGAGGCGAGGAAATTATTCAAAAGCAAAGCCAGGGTAAAGCGTTCTTTTTCGGGGAAGAAGGAGTCCATGGGAAAGGCGCCCAAGCGATCCATGGGTGGATTTTGCACCTGCAGGATCAGGTCGGTGAGCGAGAGTGAAGTCCCGTTGATCCATGCGGATTCGATCAAATTTGAAAGAAGAATGTGTTCTTTTGATCTCAGTGGATCGATCTCATTGAGTCCGATCAATCCAAGCAAGGCGGTGACGGTGACGGAAATCCTCTCGCGCAACACCTCGGCATTCTCCTCCCATGAAATTGCCGGAACCTCGAAAGAAGAAAGGATATTCACCGGAACCCCTGAAGTGGAACCGGGGGAATAAATTGTAAAATCTGCGGCATCGGTGAGGGCCTGCAATTGCTCGCGCCCCATCCCCCAATCTGCCAGCCCTTTCTTCCAGCGGGCTGCGGTTTCCTCTGCCATCTGAGCCACACTTTTACCTTCACGCTTGGCCATCTCCGGGTCAATCCAAGGTTCGAAATCAGATGGAAGTTGGGAAGGGAAATGGAGCAGCAGGTTGGTCAGATCACCTTTGGGGTCAACAATAATGGCGGGGGTTCCATGCAGGGCGGCTTCTTCGAGCAAACCAACGCAGAGGCCGGTTTTTCCTGATCCAGTCATGCCGGTGACGACTGCGTGAGTGGTCAGGTTTGCCGGGTCGAGTAAAACCGGCTCATCGGTTGGCCCTTTTTTCTTAGGATCGTAAACTTTTCCAAGAAAATATTCCGGTGTGGATGGGGACATATGCACCACCTTTATTTTTATTTTTATTATAGATTATCTTCACCCAAAAAACATTTAACTCCTGAATTCATTGGTCCATTTCTTGTATCCAATCTCGAAGCTGAATTTTGTGCTGTTCATTCGTTGTATAATCAATCAGACCATCAAGAGGTTCGACTTTGTTCAATCTGAACATCCACCCCATTAACATATTTGAGGGCAAGCACAATCAAACTCTGCCGGGTTTATTCGCCCTGACTCCGCCGCGCAAATGCGCACGCGGGCGTGAATCCGACCTGTTGGCGGGTCTGGTGCAGTTGACGGGGCAAACCAGCATTACAGCCGATGCGCTGCAGGATTGGCTGCTCAAGAAAGCGACCCTGTTTTATAAAACGCCGGGCACGGTGACATCTGCCATGCGTGCAGTGGCTGAAGCAATTAATTCTGATTTGCTGGATCGAAATATTAAGAAGGCAAAGGGTGGATCGCAGGTCAACGGCTCTTTATGCCTGTCGGTGATACGAAAGAATATCGTATACCTGCTCATCGTGGGGCAAGCCCACGTGTTCATCCTCGGCGGCGAGGACGCAGTCGAATTTGAGGATGCTGAAAATCATCCCCGCGGACTGGGCGTGAATGAAACCGTCCTTTGCCGTTTTTACCAGACCGAAGTGAGCGATAATTCTGCGATTTTGTTTGCTCCGCAACCCAACATTGCCTGGTCGATGGACGCATTGCGAGGCGGGGCTGTACTTTCCCTCGAGGCTTTGACACGACGAATCTTCAACCAGGCACCCTCCAACCTGAAAGGCGCGTTGATCCGATTAACCCCAGGCAGCGGACAAATCATTTACCAGGCGCTGCACTATTCCGGAACTGCAACCGATATTCTTGCTTCCACACGAGCGATGGATGAACCACCCGGCAACGAAGGTGGGGAAAAACCATTCAAACCAGATTTCACCAATACGGAAACGCTTGCGAAATCCGACCAAATTCCGGCAGGTGCCATGTCGGAAATATCCGCGGATCAAACAGAACTTCCTTTCAAGGTGGAAGCAAGGAAACAGGCGGGGGAAGGACAGACTTTACGTGAAACCCGCACACCGTCAGCCACGGAAAGGCGGATGAACCGGGGTTCTCAACAAAAGCAGGAAACGGGATCAACGGTTGCCGGCGATGAAATCAAGGCTCAACTGGGCAGTTACGTGCAGGCTGTGGATAACTTCCAATCGGCAACCCGAAAAGGCATTAAACAATTGATTGGGAAACTTTTTCCTGGAAAAGAGGAAGAATCTCAATCATTACCTCGTTCCGTACTGCTGATCACAGCCATCATCGTTCCCATCCTTGTGGTGGCACTGGCAAGTTCGGTGTATATCCGGAAAGGGAAAAGCCAGCAGTTTGAACTTTACTTTCTCCAGGGTCAGCAATACGCCATCCAGGCGGAAAACTTAAAGGACGATCCAGTCTCAAGACTGACCAGCCTGCAGCAGGCACTATATTTTCTTGAAAAAGCAGCACAATTTGGTCAAAACGATGCCTCGAATGCCCTCCTCTCTCAAATTCAAAAAGAGGTGGATGCAATGGAAGGAGTCGTTCGATGGAACCTGGTTCCCATCAGTTCGATCGGATTACCTGGAAATGTCATGATCAGCCAAATGGCTGCCACCGCAACCGACCTCTACCTTTTGGATGAAACATCCGGGCGGGCGCTGCGATTCTACCTTTCTGGAGCCGAATACATACAGGACATGGGATTCGACTGCGGTCCAAACCCGCAAAATCCATTGAGTACCGTCGGGAAACTGGTGGATATGATTCCGCTTTCGAGCGGTAACGCATTCAAGGCGACATTGTTTGCCATCGATGTGGCGGGGAATATCGAATTTTGCAGCCCTGGTGAATCCGGGAGCGTTGGCTCACTGATCCCTCCGGATGCGGGGTGGCGCTCCATCCGAGCGATCTCGATCTTCCAGAATTACCTGTACGTGCTGGATACGGAAGGCAACGCGGTGTATCGATATCGAGAAGTCGAAAATTCATACGGCGAAAAACCCACGCTGTTCTTCGACAGCACCGTCCCGCCGCTTCAGACGGCGATCGATATCGAAGTCAATGGCGACGAATTGTATATCCTGCGATCTTCAGGGGAAATGGTGGAATGTACCTACAGCCATATCAAGGATTACAAATTGACCGAATGCGTCGATCCTGCTCCTTATGGAGACATGCGTACCGGTCAAAGCCCGCAGCCCATCAGTTTTCCGAACGCTCAATTCACACAAATGCGCATGACGGCAGCCCCCGATTCTTCACTCTATCTGCTGGACGCGAATGGGAAGAGCGTCTATCACTTTAGCCTGCAGCGCAATCTACAGAAGATACTCAATCCTCGGTTTGCGGATGAAGGATCAATTCTTAAAAATGTTCCCACTGCCATTGCAGTATCGCCGGGCAAAATTGCCTTTGTCGCGTACGGCAATCAGATCTTTTATGCTCCGCTCCCTTAAATTCGATTAAAAATAAAAGGTGCGCTTTGCACAAGCGCACCTGAATTTCATTAAGAAATGATCACCAATGGTATGGGAATGAAGGTTGCCAGAAAGATGATCAGGGCGATCACACCGAGGATCTTGCGCGGAGTTCCCAGGTCGGTGATCTGATCCAATGGTTCGGCATAAACGCGACCGAGTAGAAAGATCAACCCTGCCCATAACCACCAACCTGACCAGACGAAACCCAGACCGGCCAGCGCCACTAGAATTATGGGGAGGATGCGCCGGGACAGCCTGGTTCCGAACAGGAGATGGAAAATGTGACCGCCGTCGAGCTGCCCGGCAGGGATGAGGTTCAAGGTGGTGACCAGCAGACCAGCCCACCCAGCCCACGCCACCGGGTGGATCATTACATCCAGTCCGCCGAGGGGGAAAGGTTTACCGGTAAAGAAGTATTTTACCCAGTAAAGCAGGGGTTCAACCCCGCCATAATTTACCGGTTCAGGAAGGAGTTTGCCAAAAGAGAAGTACTTGAGCAACAGATAGGTGATCGAATTGCCCTCCATCTGGATGCCCTGACCTGCGGGAAAACTCAGAGGGATCGTGTCCAGTTTGGAGAGGGACAGACCAATGAGGATCACGATCACCGAAACGATATAACCTGCGATGGGACCTGCCACGCCGATATCCATCAGAACACGTTTATTTTTGGGTATCTCTTTCATGTTGATGAACGCCCCCATGGTCCCCAGCGGGGTGAAGGGCATCGGGATGAAAAAGGGTAAGGTAACATGAACGCCGTGTGCCCGTCCAGCGAAGTAATGACCGAATTCATGAGCGGCGAGGATGGCGATCAAGCTGACTGCAAAAGGCCAACCTGCCTGAACGATCTGCGTGGCGGCCTGCAGGATATTCTTTGATAATGGCGCTTCGAGGCTGGTGAGCCCGCCAGACAGAAGTACACTGACCACGGTCAATAAAAACATGATGAGATTCAAGCCCGGTCGCGAAGGTTTGGGTTCAGGGCGTGAAGACACCAGCAGGATCACTTGTTTGCCGTCTTCGATGCGGAATAAGGGGGTCAGGGAATACGATTTCAATGATTCAGCCAGCTGGTCATAGGCTGATGCGGTATCTTCCGAGAGGAGGCGACCGCGATATCTGGTGATGAAGCCTTGTTGAGCAGTCCCCTGGGTTATGTCCTCGACTGCAAAGATTCGTCTGACAAGCGTATCGAAAACCTCAGTGTTCTCGAACGTATCCATGGATTTCTCCTTAAGTCAATAATAAAAGGCGGGAATGGATGGGAGTCGAACCCACCGCGGCCCGCATGGCGACCCGCCACCGATTTTGAAGACCGGGGAACCCACCGGGACTCATCCACTCCCAAGAATAAGAATACCCTAGCCACGATTTTTCCGCAAGGAATAATTTGGAAGGGTAAGGTAGGGATTAACTTTAAAATATGAAGGGGAAAGTTGTTGTTAACCAGGGGGAAAGCTGGAGAACAAGAAAACCGGCAAGAATACCCAATAAAAATCCGACCAGCACGTCTGACAGATAATGAACCCCCATCCAAACACGGGCAAGACTGACCAGTGGAGCCCATATTAGGAGAAGGATGCCTAACCAGAGGGGAGCGATGGAAAGGGCGATGAATGCCAGCATTGCCGTTCTGGCGGCATGACCGGAAGGAAAGGAATGTGGATCGGTGTTGCGATAAATGGCCCCCCATTTTCCTTCAGGCCGCTGGCGCTTGACGGAGAACTTGACAACCAGAACAAATACGGCAAGCACGATTGACGCGGCTGCCATGAGTGCGGACATGTGATGCCATAAACCATCAGTCAGCAGCCAGATGAGGAACAACCCAAAGAGAATGAACCAGGAATCTCCCGAATGAGCGATGAATGCGCCGAACAGTTTGAGTTTACTCGGTTCTTTTATGCGCAGCCTGGAGGTGAGTTCCTGATCCAATTCGAGAAGTCTGGTAAACGACATAGGCTCTATTCTACCGCATCAAATCGTTTTCCACGATTTGGAATTGAAACGGCTTATCCACGTCCATTCCCACTTCGGCGTAAGGCAAGCGAAATGCTTTTCCTGAAAAATCCAGGCGACGGCTTACCCGCGCTGCTGCATCATCCAAACTTAATTTGCCCATAACAAGCAGCAAGAGGGTGTCCAATCCGATAATCGAGGCCTGTTTCAGCGGATTTTTCCTGTTTTGAATCAACTGGTTATACAACCCCGATGGATGGAGAGCTATATTTTTGTTTATATAATTTAGATCACCCCCGCATACTTCCACGTCTTTTATCTTGACGTAAGTGCGCTTCGAATCAGGAAATCGCCTTTCCATTACCGCGCGCTCAATAACACTGTAACATACGTCGAAGTCGGTTTTTTGATATTGTTGAATGCAATCATCGATGATCTTTGAAGTCACAGCGGGTATGTCAGCTGAAATGGTAATGACATGCGATCGATCAGGATGGATTTTCGCGAAATGTTCACATCCGAGCTTGATATTCTCGAATAATGAGCCAGAATCGCATAAATATGATATTTCTTTGTCGAAATGTAGTCCACTCCCTCCCTCGATACCGACGACGGCGATTGAATCGATCAATTCTGCACCTGAAAGGGCATCCAGCACCCACTGGATCATGGGTTTTCCAGCGATCTTCAGTATCGATTTCAATCCACCACCAGTCATTTCATACAAAGGATCTTTTGGGTGCGTTCTTCCGCCAGCCAAAACAACAGCATCCATATCAGAGCTCCTTTACCTGCGGGCGAAGCGGTATTTGCTGAATTGCTTCTTCCATGAGCCTGAAATAATTTCCCGGATTCGAGTAATCCACGGCTTCTTTACGGCCCATAGCAGAGACGATGGCAGCTTCGATCATGTTGGTTCCGAAGGACCTTCCATCAATTATGGGCGTAGTGGTAATCAAATACTTGATACCTGCATTTTTGAAGAATTCCTGGTCGGCGGGGGTGGTGGTATTGGTTACCACAACACGTCCGGGGAGGCGGTCGGGCATATGGCGCCAAAGATAATGACAATCCCCTGCGACAACGGTTGCCCATTCAAAATATTTTTTGTATTTTGGGCTGCGCACATTCTGTTTTTCTCCGGTGGGGTAAAGATATTGAAATGGAACGCGTCCCAGCACGGGCAGCAACACGCTGGCCAGGGAGCGGATAGTTTCTTCTTTTCGGATGGGAATTCCCAAGCCGAGTGAGAACATCACATCTCCAAAGATGCATTCATATCCATCATCCAAGAACGCTCGCGCAGTCCCCCAACGATCCAGGGCAACGGCGACCAGCACTTTTTTTTCTGTAATGGAACCCTTCAGGTTTTCATCAATGACTTTGGTCACCTGTTTCTCCAGTGTCATTTTCAACCCGGTTCCATCGACGACAGGGGTTTTGTGAACATATTTAAGCAGAGATTGAACTGAATGCAGTGTGGTCCAATTATCTTCGATCATAAAGCCCAGAAGGGCTCCGCCCACACCAAAACAATCCACTTTTCCATCCAGTTCCCCATACAGGCGGGCGGCTTTTTCCATGTCTCCATCGGTACCGATCCTTTCCAGGCGGACGGTTTCACCAAGAAGCCGGATTTCCACAGTCTTGTCGCGTTGAGAAGAGCCGAGGCTGATGCTGACTGCTCGTTTCATTCATACCTCCAATAAATACAAAAAGAATATTGTTAAACTTACGGTAAAGAAAGGACGTGTAATAGGTAAAACCTTATTATACGATGGATATTTTTCGATAATATTACTGTACGAGAGGTAAACCTTGTAATGGTTATAACCCATGACTTGAGAATAAGATTTGGACGAATGACTTTGAATATTCACAGTCTCCTGCAATAACGCAGAAAGCATAGTTTTCTCTCAAATTAATCCGGTATTTTCCATGAAAAACAAAAAAAGCGCTCCGGGCGAAAAAACCGGAGCGTTCATCTTCGATTAAATGATCTAGTCGATCATGATTTTCCAGCGTTTTGCAGCTGAATTAATGATCTTGTGAACCACATCCGTGTAGGTGTAACCAACCGTATCCGCGGCATAAATGAGAGATGCCTGCTCCGGATCGGGGTACATCAAGGGGATGGGATTTACCTCAAGCACAAAGGGATGACCGTTTTCATCCATGCGCATATCCATGCGACAGACATCGTACAAATCAAGCACATCCATGGCCTGGAGGGCGATTTTCTTAAATTCCTCCGTTCGGGAAGGACTGAGTTTGGCAGGGCAAACGCGGTAGACTTCGCTATGCAGGTCTTCTTTTTGTGAGGCTGAGTAGAAGCCGGTGGGAGAGACAATTTCAACGATGGGTAGAACCTCGTCCCCAAGGATGCCAATGGTGAATTCGCGGCCTTTGATGTATTCTTCGACGAGTATCAACGAATCCACGGTGGACCTGACCCAATTCACCTGTTGGATCAATTCTGCTTCATTGTTCACCAATGCGGAGTCATTAATTCCAATTGAAGATCCTTCCACCGCCGGTTTGACAAATAACGGATACTTCAAATCATGCGGGGGTATGAAGGTTCCATTTTCGACGACCACGAAATTTGCAGTTGGAATGCCTGAAGCGCGAAAGAGGCGTTTGGCCATGGCCTTGTTATGTGAAAGCGACATACCCAGTACACCGGCGCAGGTATACGGGATACGCAATATGTCCAGGATCGCGGGCATTTGCGCTTCACGTGAGTCACCATAATGACCTTCCGATGAGTTGAAACAGAGGTCCGGTGAGAATTTCTTTATATCTGGAATTGATTCTAAAGTAGCCGGGAAATATTTTGCCGAATGACCGAGCCGGTGAAGTGAATCCAGGATGGCATCGATCGTAACCATTTCATCCAGGTCATCCCAACGCCCAGGAGGGTCTTCAGGATTTAGCGGTGCATCTTCTTTTAAATTTGCAAGAACTGCAACTTTCATTATGACTCCATGTGAGATGATAAAAACAGGTGCGATTATATGACGATTCTCGCAAACTGCAAGAGAGGAAGGGACACCAGTTTTTGATATTTCGCATAAAATTAATGGACTTGTACTAAAATTATGAAGAATATCGGTACACGGTAATTTATTTCCACACGGAAGCGTAAAATTTTTTTCCAATTCCGAAAGTTGAAGGAGGATTTCATCATGGTTTATGTCCTGATCGGAGTGGGGATCCTGATCTGTGCGCTACTGGCAATCCTCTCCCGCAGGTTATTGATATCAGCGATTTGGTTGGCAGCAACCAGCGCGTTGGTGGCAATAATGATCTATCTGCTGGGAGCTCCACATATTGCGGTCATCGAACTGAGCGTGGGTGCAGGTCTTGTTACGGTGTTATTCGTCCTGGCCATCAATATCGCGGGCGAAGATACGGCAAAATTAAAATCTCTCCTCCCCAAACCTGTGGCCATAGGCGCCGTCTCATTGGCAGGCGTGCTCGCCATTTTCCTGATCCTTCAGGCAGCAGGAGTGCTCGATCTTTCCACCATCGCTGCAAGTGAAAGTTCACTATTGTGGCAGGAACGGTATGCTGATTTTCTGCTGCAAATCGTGCTCATTTTCTCCGGCGTCCTGGGAGTACTTGGCCTACTGGCGAACAAAGCACAATCGCCGGATACAGAGGAGCAATCATGAATCTTCCCATTCCTCTCATCGTATTGATCGTCGTTCTGTGTCTCGCGGGTACGGGGCTATATTGCCTGCTGATCACCAGGAATTTGATCAAAGTGGTGGTCGCCCTGCAGTTGATCGTAAAAGGCGCGGTGCTGGCTTTTATTCTGGCGGGTAATCTCTCCGGGCAAATGAATACGGCACAGACGATGGCGCTCACGATCATCGTTGCAGATACGATCGTGGCTGTGGTCGGGCTGGCGCTGGCTGTTCAGATCCGACTTAAAACCGGCAGCCTGGATATAAAATCCCTATCGAGCTTAAAGAGGTAGTCCATGACAACAATCCTGATTGCGTTAACCATTGGCATACCCTGGCTCGGTGCCGTTGTCGTCTGGTTCGTGGGCGACCGTCATGAACAGATCCAGCACTGGCTTTCCATTGTATTTTCGATTGCAGCCGGTGCTGCCGCAATATTGCTGCTTCCGAACGCGTCCGACAAAGCGGCATTGACCATTCCCATGGGAACGGCCTTTCGCGATTTTACCTTCGTTGCCGACGGACTTGGAATTTACCTGAGCATCATCGCCACCGTGATCGGATCGTTGGCAGTGATCTTTTCGAAGAGTTACATGAAAGGCGAGAAGTCGCTGGGAAGATATTATGCCTTTGTCCTGTTTTTTATTGGGGCGATGGTTGGACTGGTGCTCTCGAGTAATTTGCTGCTGACCTTTTTGTTCTGGGAAATTACGGCTCTTTGTTCCTATGCGTTGATCGCCTTCCATAACGACGATCCGAAAGCAGTTAAAGGAGGGATCAAAGCCTTGATCATCACCTCGATCGGCGGAGTGGGGTTGATGGTGGGTGCTTTTGTGATCTATGCATATACAGGAAGCTATGACATCAACAATTTCCTCGCCACCGCGGGAGACATCCCCGCGAACGTTCTGACTTTGCTGGGATTTGGGTTCCTGATCGCTGCCGCGGCAAAATCGGCACAATTCCCGTTCCAAACCTGGCTTCCGGATGCCATGGAAGCACCTTCGCCGATCAGCGCCCTGATCCACGCAGCCACAATGGTCAACGCAGGAGTCTATTTGCTGGCGCGTTTCCAGCCGGCATTCAAAGAAATTCCATTGTGGAGCGAGTCGGTGATGATCGTGGGCGCACTCTCCGCGCTCCTGGCGGCGGTGATGGCACTGGTTTCCAACGACTTAAAACGTGTCCTGGCGTATTCAACTGTCAGCCAGTTGGGGTACATGGTGTATTCCATCGGCACCGGCAGCATCTTTGCCAGCCAGTTTCACTTGTTCAGTCACTCCATTTTCAAGGCGCTGCTCTTCCTGGCAGCCGGCGCTGTCATCCACTCCATTGGAACCAGGGACATGCTGCAAATGGGAGGAGTGGGGAAGAAACTCCCGCTGGTAAAGTGGGTGTTTATCATTGGCTCTTTGGCGCTTGCCGGACTGCCTGTGCTCAATGGATTCTGGAGCAAGGAGTTGATCCTCGAAGCCGGGCTTAAAAATGGACCGCTATGGCTGTACGTGGTGATGGTATTGGTCACAGGATTGACCGCGCTGTATACCATACGTTGCGTGTGGCTGGTCTTTTTTGGCGAGGCGCGATCGGATTATCATGTCCATCCTGTGGGTTGGGAGATGAAGGCGGCATTGATCCCACTGGCGGCAGCCGCACTGGTGAGTTGGTTGGCAGTGGGCAGGTTCTCGGTTTTACTGGGTGCAAAGTCATTACCGTTTCATTCCATCGAACCCTTCCCGCTTGCGGAGTTGATCCACGAGGTGCTATCGATACCCACGCTTGCGGTCCTGGGAGTGATCGCTGTATCCATCCTGCTGTGGATATTCCGCGAGAAACTCACCGGGTTGATCGACGGGTTGAAGAGCATTCGATGGGCAGCAGAAAACAGTTTTGGATTCGAAGCAATCAACAAGGCTGTGGTCAAGGTGACCCAGAGCACAGCGGAAGCACTACGAACGACCCAGACAGGTGTTTTGGGGTGGAATGTGTTCGGAATCCTGGCTTCCATCATCATCCTTTTTGTCATTCTACTTCTGGGAGCCTGATATGACATCCAAATTCCTTTTCTCAAGTTTGCTGATCCTCCCATTCCTGGCTGCACCGGTCATTTATCTGCTTGGGCGGTTGGCTGTCCGAAAGGGCGCGAAGATCGGAATGAGCCTGGCAAAAGCATTGACCGTGTTTTTCCTGCTGGTGGAGGGATGCATTCTATATCTTGTGGTCAGGTACGCGGTGACGGTTGGCGGCGTATATATCATGGTGGGTGACGAGCCGCTGGTTTTGGATGGAGTTGGACTTTTACTTGCCTGCGTGGTCATCTTCATGGGTTTGATGGCTGCCCTGTTCTCGATGGATTACCTCAACGGAGTCAGAAGCGAAGAAAAGTTTTATGCACTGCTCATGTGCCTGGTAGGTTCGATCATCGGACTGGGGATGTCATACGACCTTTTCAACCTCTGGCTCTGGTTCGAAGCCATGGCCATCAGTACATATCTGTTGGTGGCATTCTATAACGAAGAACCGCATTCCCTGGAGGCAGGGGTCAAGTACCTGGTGCAGTCGGCTGTTGGGTCGGCGCTGGTGATGTTCGGGATCGCGATCATCTTCTCGCAATCCGGATCCACAGACCTGACCGTCATCTGGCAATTATCTTCAAAAACCGCGCCTCTGACCGGGTTGGCTGGGATCCTGCTGATCGTTGGCTTTGGCGTGAAAGCCGCCCTGGTTCCTTTGCACACCTGGTTACCGGATGCCCATTCACAAGCGCCATCGGGAGTCAGCGCCATGCTTTCGGGTGTGGTCATCGAAGCCGGCATGGTGGCGGCGCTTCGTTCGTTGAGCGTGATGGGCAAGATCGACGTCGATTGGGGTGCCATCCTGATCGGATTTGGCTGTCTCAATATTCTTGTGGGCAACCTGATGGCGCTGCGTCAAAACCAGGTTAAGCGGTTGCTGGCTTACTCGAGCCTGGCGCATGTGGGGTACATGCTGCTTGGCTTTGGATTTGCCTTGGCTTTCGGACAATTGAACGGCGCGACAGGCGGATTTTTCCATCTCATCACGCACTCGCTAATGAAGGGACTTGCCTTCCTGGCTGCCGGTGCTTTGATGTTCGCCATGTACATATCCAGGCAGCAGCACGCTGCGTTAACCCTGGACGATCTCAATGGAGCGTCGCGCAAGTATCCTGTGGTGGCGTTCGTATTCAGCGCTGCGCTCCTGGCTCTTGGTGGACTACCGCCACTGGCGGGTTTTATGTCCAAATGGCAGATCCTGGTGGCGGGTGTAGAAGCCAAGAATGTATTGATGACCGTTGTGGTGATCTTTGCGGCACTCAACAGCATTCTCTCGCTGGGATATTATGCGCCGCTGGTGAACCGCATGTACCGGCGGGAACCTTCGGAGGCAGTTCAAAACGGGAATAAAGTATCTGCTATGATGGTGGTACCTCTGGTCATCCTGGCGGTCGCCATCGTAGTCATCGGCGTATGGCCCCCCTCCGTGGAGTTTCTGACCACCAAGGCAAGCCTAAGCATGTTGTATACATTCTTTAATTAGGAGACTGTGATCAATGGAAATTCTCACTTCACCTCCATTAGCATTTCTCATCTATTTACCGCTGGTGCTGGCAATTTACTTTGTGGGGAAAGGACTGGCTGGAAAGGAAAACCCAACCCCTCAAAAATCCAGCCTGTATGCCAGCGGTGAAGAGGCGCAAACCTCTTTTGCCTCACCTGGCTACCGGCCGTTTTTCCTGATTGCATTCTTCTTTGCCATCCTGCACCTGGGAATCCTGGTGATCGGTACTGGAAGTATTTCGATCAAGTTGCTGCCATACATCCTCGGGCTTATACTTGCCCTGGTTGCACTGATCCTGGGCTAGACAGGAGCATAGATCAATGGATAATCTAATGCAAGGCGTGATGGACAAGGTAAAAACCTGGGCAAGGGTGAATTCACCCTGGGCAATTCATTTCAATAGCGGTTCCTGCAACGGGTGCGATATCGAGATCCTTGCCACCCTTACCCCGAGGTATGATGTGGAACGCTTCGGCATTAAATTGCAGGGGAGCCCGAGACATGCAGATGTATTGATCTGCACAGGTCCGGTTACTTTACAGGCGCGCGACCGATTGGTGCGAATTTATGAACAGATGCCCGACCCTAAATTTGTGGTGGCAGTCGGCTCATGCGGCATTTCTGGTGGAGTATTCCAGGGATGTTATAACGTCGTCGGGGATATCAGCGAGGTAATCCCGGTGAATGTATATGTTCCAGGTTGTCCCCCGCGACCGGAAGCGATCATCCACGGCGTTGTCGAACTCTTGAAGAGTTTGCAAAACTAGAGGAGAGAAAAGTGGACACTCAACAATTGCTGCAAACTGCTGAAGAGCTCCTTAAGGAATGGACGATCGAGGTGACTCGACCCGAAGCTGACCGGGTGGATATTTATATCGATGGCTCAAATATCAAAGCGGCGGTCAAGGCTTTGTTCCTCGACGGACACTGGGGATATTTATCCGCGATCACCGGATTGGATATGCCGGAGTATGAGATCGATCCGCAGACCAACGAAAAGAAGGCAAATCCTGAAAAAGGAACGCTGGAGTTGCTCTATCATTTCTGCAATCAAGCTGCCGTCGCCACACTGCGTGTTCGACTGCCATATTCCACGGCAGAGATCGATTCAATATGCGATTTGATCTCCTCGGCGGCATTATTCGAACGTGAAGCGATGGAAATGCTGGGTATTACGATCAAAGATACGCCATTAACCAGTAATTTGATCCTTCCCGACGACTGGCCAGCCGGAGTGTATCCGCTCCGCAAGGCGTTTACCGGTTTTGAGAAACATGCAGAGGGATGAGGAGGAAGCGAACGATGGAAAACAAACAACGATCTGAAAAATTTGTAGTTCCCATAGGTCCGCAGCACCCCGCCCTTAAAGAACCCGGGCACTTTGAATTTACGGTGGATGGTGAAATCGTCAAGGGCGCGACCGCGCGCCTTGGATTCGTTCACCGCGGTATGGAAAAAGGAGTTGAAAACCGCAGCTGGATCCAGGGTCTGTACCTGATGGAGCGGGTGTGCGGGATTTGCTCACATGTGCATGCCATGGCTTATGCACTCGGCGTGGAAAAACTGGCAAATGTCCAGGCTCCGCCGCGGGCGCAGGCCATCCGCGAAATGATCGCTGAACTGGAACGTATACACAGCCACTTACTCTGGCTGGGCGTGGCGGCTCACGAGGGCGGTTTTGACACATTGTTCATGTTTTCCTGGCGCGACCGCGAAACAGTAATGGATCTGCTCGAAACCATCACCGGCAACCGCGTGAACTACTCGGCAAACGTGCTGGGGGGGGTGAAGATCGATGTCAGTGACAAACAGGCTGATGCCGTACGACGAGGAATGGATTTTCTGGAAGAGCGTACGAAGCATTATATGAAAGTGGTTACGGAAGACGAAACCTTTTTGGGACGCACGCGCAATATCGGCACGATGACGCTTGAACAGGCAACTTTATTGGGAGCGATCGGACCTACCGCACGTGCTTCAGGTCTCCCAAGGGATGTGCGCGTGGATTCCCCGTATGCGGGATATCCGGAATTTCCGGTGAAAATTGTCACGGCCGAAGCCGGCGACCTGGAAGCCAGGTTTGTGGTGCGCATCAAGGAATTGTATGAAAGCTACAGACTGGTGAGAGAGATCCTTGACCATTTGCCGGAAGGTGAACTAACAACGCGCATTCCACGCAGAATTCCCGAAGGTGAAATCGTCAGCCGGGTCGAAGCTCCCCGCGGCGAGTTGTTCTATTTCATCAAGAGCAACGGGTCAGACAAGCCGGAGCGCGTCAAGGTAAGAACGCCAAGCCTGTGCAACTGGGCCTCAGTATTGACCACCGCCATCGGTCACAAGCTGGCCGACATGCCCATGATCCTCGCGGGAATCGACCCGTGCTTTTCATGCAACGACCGCATGGTGATGATCAAGGGAGAGTCGAACCCACAAGTTTGGGATTGGGAAGATTTACGCCAATACGGAATCGAGTATTACAAATGAACATAACCTTTCATCCACTGATTGCCCTATTGCTTTTTCCCGGCGGCTTATTTCTACTGGCCAGCGGATTGATCTTTGAGTTCGTCGACAGGAAACTGGTCGCCAGGTTCCAGAACCGCATCGGTCCGCGCTGGTTCCAACCGCTGGCTGATTTTGTGAAATTGCTCGCCAAGGAAGAGATCATTCCCGCAGGAACGGTCAAATCACTTTTTATTATTTTGCCGATCATCGCTGTCGCCGCAGCCCTTACGGCCGGCCTGAGCACGCCGCTCTTTGGCTTCAAACCGGTGTACAGTTTCAATGGTGATCTCATCGTCACAGTTTACCTGCTCAGCTTGATGACCCTGTGCATCGGGTTGGCGGGTGCCAACTCGGAAGACCGGTTCTCCATTGTGGGTGCAACGCGAGCGCTGACACAGCTATTCTCTTACGAGGCTCCCTTCCTTTTGGCTCTTCTTGGACCAGCCATTGCGTTGGGAACCTGGGAAATTGCGGCGATCAACCAGGGGGCAACCCAAAATTTGTGGTTCATATTGGCCCAACCGATTGGTTTCCTGGCGGCTTTGATCGGCTTGATGGGCAAACTGGAACTACCACCCTTCGATGCCCCGGAAGCCGAGACCGAGATCGTCGCAGGTGCGTTTACTGAGTATTCTGGCCGTGGTTATGGTTTATTCAGGATCGGCCGCGACGTGGAACTGGTGATCGGACTCACCTTGATCGCTTCGTTCTACCTGGGTGGATTTTCCTCCCCGCTGGATTTTCTGTGGAAAACGCTGCTCCTGCTCCTGGTGACCGCTGCGCTTCAGTCATTGTTTGCCCGCTTGCGCATCGATCAAACCGTTGGGTTGTGGTGGCGTATCGGCACCATACTTGTACTGGTTCAGCTGGTACTGATCATTATCGGCAATTTACTCTCGCCGTATATAGCCCCGTTGATTGGAGGTTAGGAAAATGACCATAGGATCCATGCTCGGCGATATCCTCACTTCTTTCTTCAAAAAGCCGGTTACCGAAAAGTACCCCTTTGAGAGGCGGGATGCTCCGGAGAATCTGCGAGGCAAACTGGTGTGGGATGCGGAAAAATGCTCCGGATGCCAGTTATGCGTCAAGGATTGCCCGTCTGACGCGCTTGAACTGATCGTCATCGACAAGGTCAACAAGCGTTTTGTCATGCGCTACAACGTGGACAAATGCACGTACTGTTCTCAATGCGTGGTTAATTGCCGCTTCAATTGTTTACAAATGTCTGAAGAGATGTGGGAGCTGGCTTCAACCAATAAAGAACCCTTTGAGGTCTATTACGGAAGAGAAGAGGATGTCAAATTCCTTCTGGAAAAAGCGGCTCGCGGAGAAGCTGAAGAACCTTGCCCGGAGGGATAATCCTCGGTTGGCGATCATCGGTATTGGCGCGGAACTCAAAGGTGACGATGCCGTGGGTGTGCTTGCTGCACGCAGACTCAAAAACAATTTAACTTCAGCGGATAATTTTTTAGTGCTTGAGGGCGGAACCCTGCCTGAGAACATCACCAGCCCACTCCGGCGTTTCGCGCCGGAGCTGGTCATTCTGATCGATGCCGCGGATTTTGGCGGGATTCCCGGTGAAATTAAATGGATCGATGCCAGGCAAATCGGTGGTGCGAGTTTTTCCACGCATTCCATGCCCCTGTCATTGCTGGCGGATTACTTAACTAATGAGATCGGCTGTGCGGTTATGATCCTGGGCATTCAGCCAAAAAGTCTGGAATTTGATGTCCCTCTGTCCAGCGAATGTGAGAGGGCTGCCAATGAAATTGCAGAACATTTTTGGCAGATAATAAATCATTAAGGCGACCACCACCTGTATAATTGGTAGCGAAACCAATTATTTTTCTTGGTTGAGGAAACCGATTTCATCGAATAGTATGCGCGCTGCGCAAAGGAAGCATCTTAATGGCTGGACCTGCTGAAAAAAAACGAATTGTGGCTTTGATCCCGGCATACAATGAATCTGCGCGCATCGCCGGCGTAATCACGCGCACCATTGCTTTTTTACCTGTGATGGTGGTTGACGATGGATCGCGGGATAATACATCGGAAATCGCACGCGACCTGGGAGCGCAAGTTGTCCGGCAGGTGCCCAACCAGGGGAAAGGTGCCGCATTGCTGAACGGTTTTCGCCATGCCCTGGAAATGGGATACGACGCGGTGGTCACGCTTGATGCCGATGGACAGCATGATCCCAGCGAGATACCGCTTTTCATCGATGAGTACGAGAAAGGCGCCGACCTGGTGATCGGCAGGCGCGATTTCAGTAAAATGCCATTCCCGCGCAACATCTCGAATACCATCGGTACCTGGTCGTTTTCCAGCGCGCTGGACCAGTACTGCCCGGACAATCAATCCGGCTTCCGGCTGCATTCCAGGCGGCTGGTGGAAGCATCGCTTTCGAGCGCTGAAACCAACTTCGAATTCGAAGTCGAGATCATCGTAACCTGTGTGGTCTCGGGATTTAACCTTGCCTGGGTGCCGATCAAGACCATCTATGCAGGGGAAGGCAGCCATATCAAACCCCTGCGCCATATCTGGAATTTCTACCGCATCGTACGCAAAACCAGAAGGATCGTAAGAGAATCCAAACGAAATAGAGCGTAAGAAAATCCAAGAAATTTAAGATCGGTGTGATAAAACTACCGAACGATCCTTTTTTGGCATGGCAGGTGAAATCATCAATAACCTTCAAGAAAATATTCTGACATTTGAAAAACTGATCCCTGCCTCCATCGATGAGGTCTGGGCTGCCTGGACGACGGAGGAGGGGGTAAAAACCTTTCTGGCTCCTGCGTGCAAAATTGATTTACGTCCCGGCGGTATTTATGAAATGTACTTTGATATCGAAGCCGCTGCCGGTTTGCGCGGTGGTGAGGGCTGCCGTATCCTGGCCATCCAAAAGCCGATCCTGCTTTCGTTCACCTGGAACTTTCCACCAGTAATTCCCGAATTGAGGAATGAGCAGCAGAACACCCATGTCACTCTCAGGTTCATCGAGGAGACAGCAAATGTAACGAAGGTGAGTCTGATTCAAGACGGTTGGGGAAGCGGAGCGGATTGGGAACGCGGGAGAATTTATTTTGAGCGTGCATGGGGGGGGATCGTACTCCCCAGGCTGTATCAGCGTTTTAGTACTGGACCAATATCCTGGAATGAGTTTTGAGGGCAACTATGATCAACAGCAAAAAAATCATCGACGACTTCATGAAATTAAAATCAATCGCTGTTGTGGGGGTGTCGCGCAACAAGGATAAATTCGGCAACCTGGTGTACCGGGAGCTGAAAAAGTCAGGGTATAAGGTCTTTGCCATCAACCCACAGGCAGACATGGTGGAAGGAGACCGGTGCTACGCGGGTCTGGGCGCCCTCCCGGAAAAACCCGGCGGCGTGATCGTGATCCTGCCGCCAGACCGGACGATGGCTGTGATTGAAGAAACCGCCAGGCTGGGAATTCAATATATCTGGCTTCAGATGGGCGCGGATTCGCCGGAAGGTGAAAAACATGCCCAAGAACTGGGGCTCGCATTGGTGAGCGGTGAATGTGTGTTCATGCATATCCAGCCTGTGGAGTCGATCCACCAACTTCACCGCTTTTTCAGGCGATTGTTTGGCAGGATGCCCAAATAAAAAAATCAAGACCGGGATTGCCCGGTCTTGATAACCTTACTTTAATTGTGCTGCCAGTTTTTCCCTCGATTCAAGATAATCCTTGAGCTTTGCTCTTTCCTTTTCAACCACTGCGGGCGGAGCTTTTGCGGCGAAGTCACTGGCTAGCAATTTTTCCAGGCGCTCGATCTGGGAATTCAACACCTCGAAATCCTTTTGCAATCGTTCCTGGTCTTTCTCTTCTTCTGCCAGGTCAGCCAACGCCAGGAAGATCTCGACACCTGACACGACCAGTGAAATATAACTGGTAGTGTCCTCCTTGATCTTGTGAGCGACCTTCGTTTTTTCAGGGTCAAGAGCTGCCAGCACAGTGAGAGAATTGAACTGATCGCGGATGATGTCCATCTTTGTTCCTGCGGAAATGAGCGCGGTGATCTTTTTGCCAGGTTTTACTTTCTTCTCAGCGCGAAGGTTGCGTATGGCGCGGACGACTTCCTGCACCACGGAAAATTCAGAGATCGCCGTCTCCTCCCACTCTTCAGGAATGCCCGCTTCAGGCCAGCCGGCAATGATCAACGCTTCTTCCCAGGGTTTGCGATGATTGAAGGGTTTGTACCCTTTTTTCATGGCAGTATTCTTGAGATACTGCCAGAGTTCTTCCGTGACGTAAGGAGTAAAGGGATGCAGCAGCCGTAAACAGACGTCCAGTACACGGACAAGGGTGACTGCGGTGTAGTATGCCCGATCTCCACCCTCAGCCAATTGGGTTTTGGCGATCTCCAGGTACCAATCGGCAAAATCGCCCCAGAAGAATTCATAGATCTGGCGGCCGGCTTCCCCGAACTGGTACGAGGCGAACAGGCGATCGGTATCTCTGAGAAGGTTCTTCATGCGCGCCCAAATCCAAGAATCCGCCAGTGTCCATTCCGGTTCATCCCCCGCTTGCGATGGAGCGTTCTCGACCGCGCTGTTTACAAAGCGGCCGGCATTCCAGACCTTGTTTGCAAAGTTACGGTTGGCTTCCACCTTCTTGATGTCGAGGTTGGTATCATGCCCGGGCGTAGAACCCACGAGAAGGGTAAAACGCAGGGCGTCTGTGCCCAGGTTGTTCATCACCTCGAGCGGGTCGACCACATTGCCCTTGGTCTTGCTCATCTTCTGACCGTCCTTGTCGAGAATCAAACCGTGCAGATAGACGGTGTGGAAGGGAACCTGACCGGTAAATTCAAGCCCAAACATCATCATGCGCGCGACCCAGAAGAAGAGGATATCGGCTCCGGTTTCCATCACGGATGTGGGGTAGAAATAATCCAGGTCGGGGGTTTGATTTGGCCAGCCGAGCGTCGAAAACGGCCATAACCCGGAGGAGAACCAGGTATCGAGCACATCTTCATCCTGGCGGATGTTCTTGCTGCGGCATTTTGTGCATGCAGTGGGATCGACGCGGGAAACAATGGTCTCTCCGCAGTCGTCGCAATACCACACCGGGATGCGGTGCCCCCACCATAACTGGCGACTGATGCACCAATCGCGGATGTTCTCCATCCAGTTATTGTAAATTTTGGTAAAGCGGTCAGGAACGATGCGCGTGCGGCCGTCTTTGACGGCTTGCAGGGCTTTATCCGCCAGGGGTTTGATGGCGATGAACCATTGGGTGGAAATCATGGGTTCGATGATCTCGCCGCCGCGCTGCGAACGCGGAACGTTCAAGGTGTACGGCTGTTCCTTGATGACCAAACCAATCGCCCGCATGTCCTCCCAAAGCTTTTTGCGGCATTCGAAGCGGTCCAGCCCTTGATATGGGCCAGCATTTTCATTCATGTGGGCAGACAAGTCAAGAATGTTGATCATTTCCAGGTGGTGGTTCTGCCCGATGGTGTAATCATTCGGGTCGTGCGCCGGGGTGATCTTCAATGCGCCGGTGCCGAATTCCATGGTCACATATTCATCGGAGATCACCGGGATGCGGCGATTGAGGATGGGGACCAGCACTTCCTTGCCAATGAATCTTTGATAACGCTTATCCTCCGGGTGGACAGCCACGGCTGTATCACCCAGGATGGTTTCGGGGCGCGTGGTGGCTACCGGGATGTAGGTATCCGGTTCATCCGCCAGCATATATTTGAAATAGTAGAGGAAGCCCGGTTCTTCGCTGTACTCGACTTCCAGATCGGAAACGGCCGTGCGCAGGGCAGGCGACCAGTTGATCATGCGCGGTCCGCGGTAGATGAGCCCTTTTTCGTACAATCGAACGAAAGCTTCGCGCACCGCCTGGGATAATCCTTCATCCAGGGTAAACCTTTCCCTGGTCCAGTCGCAGGAAGCTCCCAGCCGTCGAATTTGGGCGGTGATGCGGTTGCCGTACTTTTCCTTCCACTGCCACATCCGGCGAAGAAATTCCTCGCGTCCCAATTCTTCGCGCTTCAATCCTTCCTTCGCCAAGGCTTTTTCCACCAGCATCTGCGTGGCAATGCCGGCATGGTCTGTTCCGGGAACCCATAACGTGGGTTCGCCCTTCATGCGGTGATAGCGGATCATCAGGTCTTCCATGGAGACGAACAGAGCATGACCGGTGTGTAATTCGCCGGTGACATTGGCAGGGGGGATGCTGATGACAAAGGGCTTTTTGGTCGGATCGAAATCCGGATTGCGGGGATCGTTGGAGGGCTGAAAATAACCTCTTTCTTCCCAGAATTTGTAAAGCCTTTCTTCCGTGCCGTTGAAATCGTATGCTTTGGCCAATGACTCTTTTTCCATATCGAATCTCCTGTACAATATCCTTAAAAAAAATAACCTTTCATCCATAGAGGACGAAAGGACTACTCCCGCGGTACCACCTCAATTCGCCAATCCAGCGGCGCTCTCTTCCAGACCATCATCCGGAATTCGCTGTAACGGGCTTACCCGTGCCGTTCTATTGCCCGCAGTGGGGTTTCTTCGGCAATCCTTCCAAACGACTTCGACTTGCGACTGCTGCGGAGGCTTTCAGCCTGAGGCTCTCCTTCTCTACCAGTGACCCGACAAGTCTACTCCTTTTGGGGTGACTCATATAAAATTATACGGTGATTATACAAATAATCATGGGTTACGTCAATGAAGTGAATAATCATAATAAATGGAAGGTCGAAATTATGAAACACCCCAAATGGTTGCAATGGTCTCAACGCATACAGGCAATCGCGCAAAGCGGGCTGCAATACTCAACCAATCCCTTCGATATTGGGCGATTCAAGGAGTTGCAGCACATTGCCGGGGAGATCATGGCTGATCAAACCGGAGCCGATGCCGAAGAGGTGAAGGTAGTCTTCGATGCGCAATCCGGTTATGCCACGCCAAAACTGGATATCCGCGGCGTGGTTTTCAAGGACAACAAGATCCTGCTGGTTCGGGAATTGATGGACGGCGGAGCCTGGACGATCCCCGGCGGGTGGGTGGATATCAATGAGCCGCCCAGCCTGGCGGTGGAGCGGGAATTGCGCGAAGAGGCGGGGGTGATCGTTAAAGCCAAAAGGCTGCTCGCGTTGTATGACCGCAATCTGCACGGGCATCCTCCATATCCATTTCACGCGTACAAGATTTTCATTCAATGCGACCTGATCGCCGAAGCGACACCAGATCCGCTCGAAACCTCGGATCCGACATATTTTTCGCTTTCCGAGTTACCTGAATTGTCGCTGCCTCGCGTGACCCCGGAGGAGATCAAGCGCATTTTCGAGTTGGTGGGTGAGCCGTCACTTCCAGCGGACTTTGATTAAAATCCGAGAATATGCAACGATTATCGAGTAAACTTACGGCTTATTAGTAGTTCGCGGAAGAGGATTTGAGTAGATGGCAAAAATCAAGCAGCTGGTCTTTCTCTTCGTGGTAATTTTCTTGATTTCAGGTTGCGCTCCGCAAAACAGCGCTGCCTTGAAAACGCCTACCCCAGGCGAAGATCAGGTTGACAACGAGACCCGGCCTGTGGTCACGTCCACGCCTACCCAGGTTGCTTTAGGCACAGATGAAAATGAACTTGACGGAAAACAAATTCACTTTCTGCACCCATGGTCAGGGAAAATCGCGAGTGAATTGGCTTTGATGGTGGATCAATTCAATCAGACCAATGAATGGAGCATCCACGTCATCATGGATTCTCCGGGGTCCGCGGGGATGGCAGCACAAGCAATGTGGGAAGGGATCGAAGAAGAAATCCCTGCCAATGTGATTGCAGCGCCGATCGACCTGCTGCTGGCTGTGGACGAGAAAACGGACCTGGTCGCCGACCTGGAACCTTATATTTCATCAAAAAGATATGGGATGTCGCCTGCTCAAAGGAAAGATTTTTCACCGGTCTTCTGGGAAGAGGATTACGCGGCTGGAAAACAATATGCCATCCCTGCCCAGCGCACCGCAGCGGTGATGATCTACAATTCCACCTGGGCGCGCGAACTTGGGTATAACCAGGCGCCATCCACACCTGATGAGTTTCAGCAGCAGGTGTGCGCGGCGAATGCAGTTCAACGCCAGGATACGGATGTCACAAACGACGGGATCGGCGGATGGATCATCAACACCAGTTCTCCGGTGTTGCTCAACTGGCTGGATGCGTTCAACGCCGATGTTTTCAGCGATCCGACAGTTACATTTGCATCGGCTGAAACTGACGACGCTTTTTCCTTCCTGTTTGGATTGTATCGAAAATCATGCGCCTGGACGGGAAAGGTGCCCCAGCCTTACGAATATTTCGCGCGCCGCCAGGCATTGGTCTATTCCGGGCAAATGCAGGATATCGCGATGCAGACCAATTTCATGCAGCGCATGGATTCGAAGGATGAGTGGCAGGTGATCCCATTCCCAGGGTTGGAAAGGCGTGCCACCGTTACCAGCGGATTTTCATATGCCATTTTGCAGGCTGATGCTGCAAAAGACCTGGCTGCCTGGCTGTTCATCAGATGGATGTCGGAACCCGTTCAGCAGGCAAGGCTGCTGAAAGTATCCGGCACACTCCCTCTTGGACAACAGGTAATGAGCCAGATGGCGGACTATGCCCAGGCGAACCCGCAATGGAAACAGGCGGTAGAAACCCTGAAGGATCCTGTCATTCAGCCGAAGACTGCAGATTGGGCGGTGATCGCTCCAGTGCTTGAGGATGCGGGGTGGCAAATTTTTAATTCGGAAACCAAACTCGAACAAATCCCTGCCGTGATCGAGCAAATGGACGATCTGGTGAAGGAACTCTCGGAAAGATACCCTTAATTATGGACGAAGTGGTTATTTACACAGACGGCGGCTGCGATCCGAACCCAGGACCGGGCGGTTGGGCGGCATTGATCCTCTCAGGAGGAAAGCGGCAAGAATTATCAGGCGCGGAACCCGAGAGCACCAATAACCGCATGGAATTGACGGCTGCCATTTCGGCATTGAAAGCAATCCAGAAACCCAGCAAAATCACGTTGTATACAGATTCGCAATATGTGCAGAAGGGCATCGAGGAATGGATGCCCAAATGGCTGGCAAAGCACTGGCGCGGCACGAACGGTCCGGTGGCGAACCGCGACCTGTGGGAGGAACTGCTGGCAGCCCGGGAGAAGCACCAGGTGACCTGGCGCTGGCTGCGCGGGCACGCGGGGAATGCGAACAATGAGCGCGTGGATTATCTATCGCGCAAGGCGCGCAATGCGCTGAAAAGATAAAGAGACCATGGCGATGGGGGTTATCGCAGCGAAGCGAAAATCCTCGAAGGGCGGAGCGCAGCGCAGCCAGCTTTGAGGAATCCCAACGAAGATGTTTAAAGATCCTGAGTACTCAAGTGTTTAAATAAAAAGAGGCGACGATGGGATTTGAACCCATGATCAGGGTTTTGCAGACCCTTGCCTTAGCCACTTGGCCACGTCGCCGCACAGAAACCAATTTTATCAGAGACTTAAACGAGGGTCAAGCAGAATTGGTGGATTGCCATCGATGTCTCGTTTGGCGTTCGGATCTGGATTCAGA
>DAOUGM010000042.1:0-5964 GCA_034428895.1 Anaerolineaceae bacterium | reverse complement strand
CTGATGACCAGGTAGAGGATCACTGCCAGTGCGACCAGGGCAATTCCAACGATCCAGTAAAGTTTTTTGTTCGCCTTCTTTTTCATATTATCCTTTCGGACGCAAATAATGGTCGAAACAGTAAGCACGCAACAGTCCGGTAACAGCAGTGTATAATTTCGGCATGAAGCTTCGGCAAATACCCCGCCTGATCGGTCTGCTGATCATCGCAATAGCGGTTCTCACCACTTCCGTCATCCCGATGGACGATCCCACCGAGCAGGCGCGACACTTTACCAGACCTTATGAATTCGATTATATCGCCTGGACGGCCAATGCCATGCAGCAAAAATCGGGGCAATCGCGCTTGCAGATCTTGCTGCGTATCAAACAGGACTCCCAGCGACAGGGAGTGCTGCGTTATTTCGAGCTGATCCGCCAGTTGGAGATCACGCAGGCCCGGGTCGAGGTAATCTTTGCGGACCCAAAGGTGAAAGATCCATCTGCGGTTGCGGCTGACCTGCTGACCCAACAAAAAGACCTTGAACAAGCGCTGAAAACCCTGGCGCCAATCACTGAATCGATCCTTCAGGAGCAGGTGGCGGAAGTGCTGCGGGATTTCGGTATCGGTTTTCTCGGGCAATCCTTCCCACCGGTGTTGTTCCACTCCTCGCCGCTGCCCAAGGCTTTGATCGTCTCCCCGCGGAACGCCATCCGGCAGGAGGTGAACATTTCCCTGTTCTCCGATCTGAGCATGGAGGAAACGGTCAGGTTGGAAGAGAGCGTGGCGAAATACATGAACGCCTCGGTGCTGATCGTGGATGTGGGGGGGATTGGGGTTTACCCCACCATGGTGCAGCGTTCTTCCAATCTGCAGTGGACGCTGGATACTATCGCGCACGAATGGACTCACAACTACCTCACCCTGCACCCGCTGGGTTTGAACTACGAAACCTCGCCTGAACTGCGTACGATGAATGAAACCACTGCCTCCATCGTGGGAAGCGAGGTCAGCGCGGAGGTGATCCGGCGCTATTATCCTGACCTGGCTGCAAAAAGCGAGGGTAATTCCGGGCATGTGTCAATGGCACCCACGCGTCAAACCTTCGATTTTCGGCGGGAGATGCACCTGACGCGCATCAAGGTGGATGAATTGCTGGCAAATGGGAAGATCGAGGAAGCCGAAAGGTATATGGAAGCGCGGCGCGTTGTATTCGTTCAAAATGGATACATGATCCGCAAGCTCAACCAGGCGTATTTTGCCTTCCACGGCGCCTATGCTGAAATCCCCGGCGGTGCGGCGGGAGAAGACCCTGTGGGTCCGGCGGTACGCGCGCTGCGCTCTCAAAGTGTCTCAGTGGGCGAGTTTTTAAAGCAAATTGCCAAGATGAATTCATTTGCTCAGTTGCAGAGGGCGGTGGATTGATCGATCGCGGCGCTGCACGATCTGCTGGCACGACTGTAAATTTATTAAGGTGCTGGGATCATTCTTCCCCTCCGAGATCAGGAAAATCCCGATCGATCTCTTCGGGCGATTGACCTTTCTCGAGACGGTCGACCACTTCATCGAATTCTCCGGGCAAATCCGATGCATCGACTTCGTTTTTCATCTCGCGCATCATCCTGCCCAGTGCTTGCGGATCGCTGTCAAGGGCTTCCAGGTTGCTTTCATCGGCCATGGACGCCAGGCGGCCGCGGTCGCCGCGGGAGAGGCGCACCTTGCGGATGACGCGCTCGATGCGGGCGGAGCGGCACGCCGGACAGACCGTCTCACGGCGGTCGTACTCGGCATAACTCAGGGTCACAGCGAACCTATTTTGGCAATCCAGGCAGCGAAAATCGTAAACTGGCATCAAGCCCTCGATGGTATGATCAATAAATCCATTATAATCTTGAGTTATAAGAACTGTATTAAATCGAGTTCAGCATAAGGACAGTCCATGGATTTGAGATCGCTTTCATTCGATTTGCTTCAACCGCGGCCGCTTCTGATCGTTATCTCCGGAACTTCGGGGGTGGGCAAGGACGCGGTGATCAAGGCATTGAAGATGCGAAACCTGCCGCTGCATTTTGTGATCACCGCCACCAGCCGCCCGCCGCGCGCAAATGAGATCGACGGCAGGGATTATTTCTTCTATTCGCCGCAGGAATTCGAAGAGCGCATTCAAAGGGGTGAGTTCATCGAGCACGCCCGGGTTTACGAGGATTACAAAGGGGTTCCCCGTTCGCAGATCGAAGAGGCATTAAAGAGCGGGAAGGACGTGGTGGCCAAGGTGGACGTTCAGGGTGCGGCAACGCTGCGCAGGCTTTACCCGCAAGCGGTGGTGATCTTTATTACCCCGCGCACCGTGGAAGAATGGACCAACCGCTTGAAACGCAGGAACACCGAAACCGATGAAAGCATGAAGATCAGGGTCGAGACCGCCAAGAAGGAAGTCGACCAGATCGAGCTATTCGATTATATTGTTGTCAACGCAGAAGGTGAAATTGAAAAAGCGGTGGACGATATTATCGACATCATTAATGCGGAACACCACCGCGTTGAACATAGAAAGCCGTTGGCATGACCGAACCCTCTCAATATCAGCATGAAACACCTCCACCGGATGCCAACCGCATCCCTGTAACGGTACGGCTGCCAGCGAGCAAGCCCACTGCCACATATGTGCTTATCGGTATCACGGTCGTCATTTACGCGCTGCAATGGCTCTCGCAGGGATTGACATCAGGAGCGTACGACTGGCCCTTCCTGCTGGGCGGCAAGATCAACCAGTTCATCCTGCAAGGTCAATTGTGGCGGCTGATCACGCCAGTGTTTTTGCACGGCAACGTATTGCATATCGCATTTAATATGTACGCGCTGTATTCGCTGGGGCAATCGCTGGAACGATATTACGGCCACTGGAAATTTCTTTTACTTTACTTTATCGGCGGCTTCGCCGGCAACACGCTGTCCTTCCTGCTTTCAAAGAATCCCTCCATGGGGGCGTCGACGGCGGTTTTTGGGCTGGTCGCAGCGGAAGCAGTGTTCATCTATAAGAATCGCGAATTGTTTGGGCAGCGGGCACGCATGATGCTGATGAACCTGGCGCTGATCATTGTGGTCAACCTGATCATCGGGTTGAACCCGGGCATCGATAACTGGGGTCACCTGGGAGGATTGTTCGGCGGGGCGGTCTTTGCCTGGATCAGCGGACCGTTGCTGAAGGTACAGACGACCATCAGGGGCTATGAGTTGATCGATTCGCGCTCGAAAAGCGAGGTTTTTTGGGGGTTTTTACTCTCAGCGGGATTGTTCGTGGCTGTCGTGATCGGAAGATTCATCGCCGGCGGATAAAAATGAAACGAGGTGGATGAGAATGTCATCCACCTCGTTTTGCCAGACAGGATATTACGGCTCGCTGATCTCCATCCAGGGGATGTTCATCAGCACCGGGTAACTGCCAAAAGAGTTAATTCCCACGCCTACCAATCCGCGGTCCAGGTCTTTATGCTGGATGGATTTTGTCAGCACACCGTTAATGTACAGGCTGAGAGTCTCGCCCTGGCAGACAGCGGTGTATGTATTCGAATCGCGCCCCATTTTCACGTTGGTGGAACCGCCGTTGGAGAGAAGAGTGTAGCCTTTAACGATGATGCGGTCGAAGTAATAGATGTCCCAAAGCCCGCCGCTGGAAATGTTGAACTCGTACCACCCCAAATCTTCGCTGTAGCGGCAGACGAGTGATACGGCATTATCATTGGTGCCCTGATTTTCCACCTCGACATCCAGCCGCACATCGCCGTAGGTATAGGGATCGTACATTACGTAATAGTAAATATCGTAGCCGTTCAATTTGAATTTCAGTTTTCCGTCTTCAGCGTAAACCTCTGCCTGGTTCTCGTCTCCGCTCTTGACGAAATAACTGTAATTATCCAATCCGTAATCGAATTCCTCCACGAAATAATCCAGTGGCTCATCGCTCTGGGTGATTTCTTCCGTGGGCATTGCGACCGGAGGCTGCGTGGCGACGATATCGCTGACAGGTGCCTCGGGTGTGGCTGTCACTACCAGAACGGCGGGCTCCTGTGTGGGGTTGTTCCCAATTGAGAATTCGCAAGCCGTACCTACGATGAGGATGAACAATGCTAATAGAACGACTGGTTTGAAAACGCTGCTTTTCATCATTTACCTTTCCAATTGAGTAGTAATTAGAAATTCAAAAATATTACTTAAATAATAAGAAAAACCGGGAATAACGCAAGCGTTTTCCCGGTTCATTTTCTCTATGTCCATCATTTGGCTGGGTTAGAATCCGCCGGTGCCGTAAAATGAGGGATCAGTGGGCGTTTTTCCTGACGGATCCCATACGTACACGTAATCGCCTTCCTTGGCCCAATCATATAACCAGTGGGAATCGGCGACCGAAAGGTTGACGCAACCGTGAGAACGCTGGTACCCCAGCAAGGTCTGCCAGTACGCGCCGTGCAGAGCGCGCGCTTGGTCAAAATACATGATGAACGGCACGTCCTCCAGGTAGTAGTAATCCGAACGGTCGGCTTCGAACACGCCGGTCATGTATTCATTTTCGATCATCTTGTAGATCTGAAAAACTCCCGGCTGAGTATAGAACGGAGGTGTACCCGAGGAGATCAGGGTGGCAAACACCAGGTTGCCCTTGTCATAAACGGTGAGCACCTGTTCGTACAGGTTAACTTCGATCCAACGATCGGCGGTCACCCCTTTGGGTGGAGTGTAATTCGGCACGACCAGGGCAACATTTTTGTGTTCGACCCATTCATCGGGTCCGATCTTGACCCAATCGATGTCTCTCACCGTTTGTGATTCAAATACCCGCACCTTGTTCAAGCGTTGATAATGTTTGCCGGTTTCAGGCGCGTCGTACCCCGGCGCTGAGCGGCTGGCGGCTTCGTTGATGAACCAGCCGAAGGTGAAATGAGGATTTTTCTTGAATAAATACCCCTGGAAATTTGGAACCCCCACCTTGCTGACGTATTGAGCACTGACCCACTCGGAGGTGGAAAACTGATAAAAACGTCCGCGCTCGGTTTCTGCACGATCGATGAGGGAAAGGTATTTGATGTGTCCGGCAGGGATCTTGCGGGTTGAATGGTCGTTGAGCGCATCATCGAGGGTGGCGTAGACGGGAATCTCGCCGCTATCCACCTGGGCGTATGAAAATGGAATGGACGAAAGTTCGTAAGGCACAAGCTCGGCAACGATCGGCTCGGGGGGGAAGGTAATTCCCTGGCGGGCGAGATTCTGCAACCTGGCGGAGGGACCGGCATTCAGGCAGTCACGGATTTCAATTATATCGTCTGCAGGCGCGCATATCGCCTGGTCGGCGGAAATACCCGCCGTGGAAGCCTCAGCCAATACCACTGAAGGTCTGGCGGTAAAGGCTGCGGTAATCAGCAGCAGTAAAGGCAGGATCATGTAACGTTTGTGCGGCACGGTCATACTTCCTCAAAATAATCGGACTAAATCAGCCTTATTTTACCTGAAATTGCGATCAGTATAAGGGATAAACAATACCATGCAAACCGAGGGATGTCATATTATTTTTGGGGGTCTTCGGGTTCAATTTTGGATTGAACGATCTCAAGCAGCGCCTGAAATCCCTTTTCACCCAGCAGGTAGCGGAATTCAGGTTCAAAGGTTTCCACCAATGGAATGGGTTTGGGCGCGGATCTGACGCAGCTACCGGCTTCGTTGATCATTACCTCAACTTCATCCAGTGTGATCCTTCCCTCGTCGTCCAAGTCCAATGGATGGAGGATGCAATAATAGGGCTTGAAACGCCATGGATGCAGACCGTTGGCGTTGGCGGCTACCTGCAGGGCGCACTTGCCATCGGCCAGCCAGAAGATGCAAGCAGTCCCATTGTAATGTTCGCTGCGGTTTTCAACTGCGGTGTGACTGACCCGTCCGGATGGGCTGCGCGGGTCGTCATCTTCCACTCCTGCAAACCATTCTGCAGGATT
>DAOUGM010000041.1:0-15067 GCA_034428895.1 Anaerolineaceae bacterium | reverse complement strand
ACGGTATTCCGCTTTACCAAAAAATCCGCAGTATTTCGTGATCGCTGCAGTTAATGTCGTCTTCCCGTGGTCAATGTGACCCATCGTTCCCACATTCAAATGCGGTTTGCTTCTGTCAAATTTCTGCTTGGCCATAATTCCTTATACTCCTTAGAAATTCACATTAATTGAGTAATTATTACTTGTTGATGATCTTTTCAGCAACGGCACTCGAGACCGGTGCATAATGATCGAATTCCATGGTGAACACACCCCGACCCTGGGTTGCAGATCGAAGTTCTGTGGCATATCCAAACATTTCTGAAAGCGGTACAAGCGAATGGATTGCCTGTGCGTTTCCAGGTCGGACTTCCATGCCCGAAATTAATCCCCGGCGTGAGGTGATTTGGCCGAGTACGTCTCCCAAATATTCTTCAGGAACAGAAATTTCAACTTTCATAATGGGTTCCAAAAGGACGGAGGCTCCTTTATGCAACCCTTCACGGAAGCAAAAGATGGCTGCCATCTTAAAAGCCATTTCGCTTGAATCGACTTCATGGAAAGAGCCGTCGATAAGTTTTACTTTTAGATCTGTGACAGGATAACCAGCCAAAACACCAGCCTCGGTGGCTTCCCTGACGCCTTTTTCCACTGCAGGAATGAATTCCTTTGGAATTGCGCCGCCTACGATCTTATTTTCGAACTGAATTCCAGCACCCAGATCCAACGGCTCCATTGAAAACACCACATGTCCATATTGACCATGACCACCCGATTGCTTGACATACTTGTATACAACCTGCGGGACGGGTCGTGTGATTGTTTCTCGATACGAAACACGCGGTTTGCCGATATTGGCCTGGACGTGAAATTCACGCAGCATGCGGTCTACTAGCACATCCAAGTGCAGTTCGCCCATACCGCCGATGATCGTCTGTCCGGTATTTTCATCCGAATGGACTTTAAACGTAGGATCTTCTTCCGCAAGCCGCTGCAGCGCATTCGCCATTTTATCCTGGTCGGCTGTGGATTTCGGTTCGATCGCGATCGAAATCACAGGTTCAGGGAATGAAATGCTCTCCAGGATCACTGGTTTGGAAGAGTCGCACAGCGTATCGCCCGTGAATGATTCCTTCAAGCCCAGCACTGCCCCAATATCGCCGGCAGGAATTTCGTTAACATCTTCACGGCGGTCAGCATACATGCGCAGTAAACGACCGATGCGCTCTTTGCGGCCTTTGATCGGATTAAACACCATATCGCCGGTCTTGATGGTTCCCGAATAAACTCGGAAGTAAGCCAGTCTGCCGACATACGGATCACTGACGATTTTGAAGACCAATGCGCTCAATGGAGCGTCATCTTTCGTGGGTAGTTCGATTGTCTCTTCGCTACCGGGGATATGAGCGCTCACAGGCGGAATATCGGTAGGTGCAGGCAGGTAATCGATCACTGCATCCAGTACCAGTTGCACACCTTTGTTGCGCAGAGATGAACCGCAGAATACCGGGGTGGCCTTATTTTTCAGAACCGCTTCACGAAGTGCGGCCTTCAGTTCGTCCACACTGATCTTTTCGCCCTCGAGATACTTCATGGTCAAATCGTCGTCAAGTTCGGCGATTCTTTCCACCATCTGCGAACGCAAGTCTTCAGCCTGAGCGCGCAAATCTTCGGGAACGTCCATGTAATGGGGTTCCTTCCCCAGTTCGTCTTCAAAGTAAACTGCCTGCATCGATAAGAGATCGACCATGCCTTTGAAGCTTGCTTCACTGCCCAGGGGCATTTGCATTTGTATTGGGTTTGCGCCCAACCTGTCGTGGATGGTGCCGAGGGTGTACTCAAGGGAGGCACCCACTCGATCCATTTTATTGACAAAACAGATTCGCGGAACCTTATAGCGGTCCGCTTGACGCCAGACCGTTTCGCTTTGCGGTTCGACACCTTGAACGGCATCAAAGACCACCACACCTCCGTCCAATACGCGCAAAGCGCGCTGAACTTCAGCGGTAAAGTCGATGTGTCCCGGGGTATCGATTACGTTGATCTGGTAACCCTTCCATTCAGCGGTGACAGCTGCTGAGACGATGGTAATGCCGCGTTCGCGTTCTTGAGCCATCCAATCCGTTACAGTCGTGCCGTCATCAACAGAACCAATCCGATAGGTTCTGCCTGAATAGAAAAGTATTCGCTCAGTCGTCGTGGTCTTGCCCGCGTCGATATGAGCAATAATTCCTATATTTCGGCACTTGTCTAACGGAAAATTGCGTGGCATGTCTTATTTCTTCTTTTTTTAATTACATCCGATAATGGGAGAAAGCGCGGTTGGCTTCGGCCATCTTGTGGGTCTCTTCGCGTTTGCGAACTGAAGCACCCTGATTGTTCGATGCCTCGATCAATTCAGCCGAGAGCTTTTCTGCGTAGGAATTCCCTGTGCGGCCAGTTGCCGAGTCGATGATCCAGCGCATCGCGAGGGTCATCCGGCGGCTTGCAGGAACTTCCATTGGAACCTGGTAGGTTGCACCACCCACACGACGCGGGCGAACTTCCATCACAGGGCCAACGTTTTTGAGGGCAAGATCGAGTACTTCAATGGGGTTCTTGCCGGTTTTCTCTTTAACAATATCCAGCGCGTCATACATGATCGTAGTGGCAACGCTCTTTTTACCGCGTTTCATGATACGGTGAATGAAGAAGGTTACTGGAACGCTGTTGTAGCGCACATCGGCTGGAATTTCACGTGGTTCGGGTTTCGTTCGTCGCATTCAACTACTCCATCAAATATTCTGAAATTACGCTTTCGGTTTCTTTGAACCGTATTTTGAACGTCCCTGTGAACGCTTGGCAACACCAGTCGTATCAAGGGTTCCGCGCACAATGTGATAGCGCACGCCTGGCAGGTCTTTAACACGACCGCCGCGCACAAGCACCACTGAGTGCTCTTGCAGTTGATGCCCCTCACCAGGGATGTACGCAGTAACCTCGAGACCATTGGATAACCTTACACGAGCGATCTTGCGCAGCGCCGAATTAGGTTTCTTGGGTGTCATGGTTCTGACAACCGTGCAAACACCGCGTTTTTGCGGCGCGCCTTTTTCCAAACGGGAACGGCGCTGTTTCATTGAGTTAAGAGTAAATTGCAGAGCAGGAGCTTTGCTTTTTGCCCTTTTGGTCTCGCGACCTTTTCGGATCAGTTGGTTGATTGTTGGCACGTCTATTTGCCTCCGTAAATAAATAGCCTTCCAAATTTTAGTTGCTAAACAAGATGAGACCATCGACTGCAATGATGGCCTCACCGATTTACCTTTTATGGCAGAGGTTAACGCATCACCACGTTCTAGAGCAACGGCGAAAAATTATATCATGAGGGTTTTTCATGGTCAAGAGAAAATCTCTTGACCCCGCTCACGAATATTGTTGCAGCCGTCGGTTTCTAGAGCAGTCCCTGCAGCTCATCGCCCAGGCCAAGCAAACCGGTCTCCAGGCGAGGAGGTCGAACTTTTTCTTCATCCTTACCAAAGCGTATGACCTCTTTGGTATCCATTACAGCTTCTACAGCCAGCCCAAGGCTCTGAAGTTCTTTCACCAGAACGCGGAAGGATGCCGGCAGTGAAGGGTCTTCGATCTGTTCACCTTTCACGATGGCTTCATAGGTGCTCACACGACCTTGCACGTCATCGGATTTCACCGTCAGCATTTCTTGCAGCGTGTAAGCTGCTCCGTAGGCTTCCAGAGCCCATACTTCCATTTCTCCAAACCGCTGTCCGCCAAATTGAGCCTTGCCGCCCAGCGGCTGCTGGGTTACCAGGCTGTACGGGCCAGTGGAGCGCGCATGCACTTTATCTTCCACCAGGTGATGCAGCTTGAGCATGGTCATCACGCCTACGGTCACTGGTTGATCATAAGGTTCCCCGGTTTTTCCATCGCGCAAAATTTGTTTTCCTAAGATGGGAACAGGAACACCGGTTTCACGCATCACTTTGTCGGCGGTTTCGCGAACCTTTTCATCCTTGAGCCTGGTGATATCGACTCCCTGCTTCTCAAGCCAAATTTTAAGACAAATACTGATGGCTTGGTTGTCCATTGCATCCGACTCTGCAATATTGCTGTAATCCTCTTGTAATGAAAGGATGGGTTTTGGGTCGACATTATGTTCGATCAGCCAATTTTCAAGATTGATGCGGCGGGCATAATCGGCATCCGTTGCCATGCGGCTGATGTCGTATTTGCCGTTGAGGATTTGCTCCAGGTAGAGAAGTCGAACTTCTTCATCGTCTTTGATTGTTTCAGGATCATGTTCGATCCCGTTCACCCACTCCCAGGCTTTCTCGCCGGATTCCTTCCACGCCAGGTCCATCAACCAGGCTCGAGCCAGTTCCGCTTCGATTTCAAATTCAGTGGCACCATCAAAGACAGGTGTGACCGCCTCGTAACCAAGTTGTTTCGAAGCCCAACCCAGGTGAGTTTCAAGTACCTGTCCAATATTCATACGTCCGGGAACGCCCAACGGATTGAGGATGATATCCACCGGTGTACCGTCGTTCATGAAAGGCATATTTTCCACCGGAACCACGCGTGAAACCACACCCTTGTTGCCGTGGCGTCCCGCCATTTTATCTCCGGCGGTGATCTTGCGGCGTTGGGCAACCGAGACGCGTACCATCATGTCCACCCCAGCCGATAGGTCGATATTATCTTCGCGGGTGAAAACTTTTACATCGACCACCTTGCCGCGTTCGCCGTGAGGCATTCGCAGCGATGTGTCTTTAACGTCGCGTGATTTCTCGCCAAAGATGGCGCGCAGCAGTCGTTCTTCAGGGGTAAGTTCCTTTTCACCTTTGGGCGTGATTTTTCCCACCAGGATTTCACCTGGTCCAACTTCAGCGCCGATGCGGATGATACCCTGCTCATCCAGATCTTTGATCGAATCCTCGCCAACATTGGGAATATCTCGGGTGATTTCCTCCGGTCCCAATTTGGTGTCGCGGGCTTCGACCTCATATTTTTCGATATGCACAGAAGTAAATTTATCCGCCTGAACCAACCGTTCAGAGATTAAGACTGCGTCCTCGAAGTTGCCGCCTTCCCATGAGAGAAATGCCACAACTACATTCTGGCCTAACGCCAGCTTCCCGTTTACCGTGGAAGAAGAGTCAGCAAGAATTTCGCCTTTGCGCACACGCTGTCCTTTTATTACCGCAGGGCGTTGATCGATGCAGGTGCTCTGGTTCGAGCGCTGATATTTCCGCAGATGGTATTCCCTGATCTTGCCTTCCGTGTTGCGCATTGTGATCTGGCGCCCGGTGACTGAAACAATTTCACCATCTTCCTGTGCGATCACAACCTGACCGGAATCAATGGCGGCGTATCTTTCCATGCCCGTTGAAATCAACGGGCTGTCTGGGTTGATCAATGGAACCGCCTGAGCCTGCATGTTCGAACCCATCAAGGCACGGTTGGCATCATCATGTTCAAGGAATGGGATCAATGCTGCACTGATACCCACTACCTGGTGCGGAGATACGTCCATGTAATTGACCGACTCAGAATTGGAAATAATGAAATCGCTGTGATGTCGGCAGGAGATTTGTTCGATCGTGAACTCGGAATTGTCATCGATCGGTGTATTCGCCTGAGCGATCACATATTTATCTTCTGCATCGGCGGAAAGATATTCAACTTCATCCGTTACGAACGGCACAACTTCCACCAGCAATTTAAGTTGCTGCCTTTTCGGCAGTTCGGGCATATCCAGTGACGTCACAGAAGAATCATAATACGAGATTTCCTTCATCTTCTTTATAAAAGGAAGCATCTTCTTCGTGATCTTTTCGCCTTCTTTTGCCACGATCTCACCGGTTTGCTTATCGACGATCCTTTCTCCGATTAAACAACCTGTGATATTCTCCAGTTTCGCTTCAACCATTTTTTCAATGGCCGGCAGCATTTTGGCAGTGACACGTTCGCCTTCTTTGGCGATGGTATCGCCGGTTTTGGGGTTCGTGAGGGTATCGCGCAACTGGCGACCTTCAAGCCGTGCATCGTCATAGGCTAAGCTTTTAAGCACCCTGCGATAGGGTGTTTCAATAAAACCGTATTCGTTCACACGCGCATAACTCGCCAAACGACCGATCAAACCAATGTTCGGTCCTTCAGGGGTTTCGATCGGGCAAATTCGTCCATAATGCGAGTGGTGCACATCACGCACGTCAAATCCGGCTCGCTCGCGGCGCAGACCGCCAGGACCGAGTGCGGAGAGCGTACGCTTGCTGCGCAGTTCGGCCAGCGGATTGGTCTGATCCATAAATTGAGAAAGCTGTGAGGAACCGAAGAATTCGCGCAGTGCGGCAACCACCGGTCGAATATTGATGAGGCTGACCGGCGAAACCTGGTCCTGGTCGCGAATGGACATGCGTTCTTTGATCACGCGTTCCATGCGGCGCAGGCCGATGCGCAATTTGTTCTGGATCAATTCGCCGTTGGTTTTTACACGGCGATTGCCCAGGTGGTCGATATCATCCTTGTCCTCGATGCCATTATTAATCAGGATCATTCGGCGGATAAGGTAGACGACATCCCATTTGGTCACGCTGCGGTGCGAGACAGGGATGCGGTCCATGAGGTCAAGTTTTTGATTCAGCTTGTAGCGCCCGACACGTTCAAGGTCATAATGACGGCTGTCAAACAATTGTTCTTCAAAGAATTGCTTGGCATTCTCCAGGTTCGCAGGGTCACCAGGGCGCATGCGTCGGAAAAACTCGATCAGGGCAGCTTCAGCAACGGTCTGTCCGCCGGTAAGATCCCAAACGGGTTCCTGGCGGATCGTGGAAGCGATGAACTGCCTGTCAGGATTATTGTCGATGTCGCTGAAGAGAGAGATCAATTCTTCATCCGAACCCGTAGTGATCGGCGAATCACCCGGCAGCAGATCATCAACCGCTGCCAGCGCGCGAAGGAAGATCGTGATGGGAACAGTGCGTTTGCGGTTAAATTTGAGGATCAGGTAATCGTTCTTGCGGGTCTCGAATTCCATCCAGGCGCCGCGGTCCGGGATCAATTTCGCCATCGCCAGGCGGTGCCCGGTGGCGCGGTCGACGGGAGCCTCAAAATAAACGCCAGGGGAACGGATCAACTGTGAAACAACGACACGTTCGGTACCGTTGATAATGAAGGTACCTTTTTCAGTCATTTCCGGGAAATCGCCCAGGAAAATATCCGATTTTACAGGCTCAGGAACATCCGGACCAGCCAATAGAACTGATACGTATAATGGGCTGGAATAGGTGAGATCGCGCTCGACACACTCTTCGATGCTGTGTTTGGGTGCCTCGAACCAGTATTTCAGGTTCCACTGCCGCGCCTCTGGGCTGCGGCTGGGAAAATAAAGTTTCATGCCCTTGTTATAGGATTCGATCGGTGAGATCTCATGAAACAGGTCGCCCAATCCCTCTTCTTTTAATCGTTTAAAAGAGTCGAGTTGTACTTCGATAAGGTCGGGTAAATCAAAAATCACAGGGATTCGAGCGTAAGTCTTGTTAGCTAACAAAGAAGCCATTGGTTTCTCCTAAATTACAAACCTGGCAATAATAGAATAATCTCCCTGGCTGAAAATAGCCGGGATACGCAAACTTGCATTATAACAACATATCTGTATATGGTCAAGAAATTTTAACAATTTTCGGATCGGGAAAGCCCCTCTATATCCCATTTTTTGAATTTTACCACAGCTCCATTCAGTTGCGTAATTTCTGATTCGATCTCTCCATTCATGTGTATGCGGATGATTCCATACGATAGGCCAAAATCGGGTTTTGAACCCACGCTGCTTCCCCCCGGGTTGAAGTACAAATGCCCTTCCACCCAGGAATTCTCGGATCTATGAGTGTGTCCGAAAACGTAGATCCTCGCCTCAGGATCGGCCTTCTCCATCCTCTTTACATATCTCTTCAGGTCGTACCCGCGGAAAAAATTTTCAACCTTGTCAGCCCAATAGATCAGCGGTGTAAGATGTCCATGCGTTAGAAAAAGCCTGATCCCGTTTACGAGCAGTATTTGGGAAATCGGCAGTTCCTTTCGCAGAAAAATATCGCGGTTACCCCGGACGGCGTATACAGGAGCAACAGTTCTCAGGTCATCGAGAACCTGCCTGCGGGAGAGATCACCGCAATGAAGTATGAAATCCACCTCCCTTCGTTTGAGTTCAGGGATCAGTTGCGGATGCAGACCATTAACGCGATCAGGTATGTGGGTATCCGCAACCACCCCGATGGTTATACATCTTTCTGCTTTGAGTTCGATACTCATAGTTTTAAAAACATAAGGAGATCTTCCCGTACCTGGGCTGAGGAAGTGAAGAGCATGCCATATATTCCCAATCTGTTTGCAGCGTCAATATTTTCCTCAGAATCATCAATGAAGACCGTATTTTCCGGTTTTACTTCCATGAGACTCAGGAGCTTCATATAGATTGCAGGATCTGGCTTTTTCAGCCCAACCTCTGCGGAAAACAAAACGTGATCATTCATTCCCATCTCTTCCAGGATGCGGGAAAATTCGACCCTGGCATCCGACCAGGCATTGCTTAAGATTCCGACCTTGAAATTTGATCGTAACTTCCGAATGAAAGCAAGCAGGTCCAGATCAAATTGATTGCCCGCCCACCAATCACGGCGGAACGCTGGAATATCGTCCGGCAAAATTCCAATGGCTTCTGCTATCGCTTGCCAGTGATCGTTTTCCGTGATCTTCCCCAGTGTGGCCAGTTCTGCGGTTTCACTTAGAAAAACATGAGTATATAACACGTCCAGAGGGATGCCCAATTTCTCTGACAACTGAAGCCGAGAGGACTGATCTTCATTGCGCCAAAGGACTCCGCCAATATCCCAAATCACTGCTTCGATTTTCGAGCTCACCATTTCCTCCTGGTTCGACCGCAAGTAGTATATCACGCAAAAGAAGTGCTCCTGGATCCAGGAGCACTCTCTTACTCATTGATTGTGTCGTTCTGATCCAATCTTTGCATCATTTCCCAATCCTCACGCAGGATTCCCATTTCGATCATGTCCCAGCGTTGATCCTCCTTGTAAATTGCTTCTCGCAGGGTACCCTCGTATTTGAATCCGCATTTTTCATAGGATCGAACGGCTCGTTTGTTGAATCCAAATACACTGAGATTGACACGGTGCAAATCAATCGCACGAAAAGCGTAATCTAGAACCAATTTCATGGCTTCGGTTCCGAAACCTTTTCCGCGGTATTCCGCGTCGCCGATACCGATCCCCACCCAGGCATTCCTGGCGGTCCACTCAAATCCAGATAGATCAACAAAACCAATGACCTTGTTTTCATCCCTGGTGCGGATAATGAAACCTGAACTGCCTTCCAGGTTGTTTTCCTGCCATTCCTTTACCATTGAAGCAGGGTACCTTGTCGCTGGCATGTCATCCAACTGCCGCAGATACTCGCTGTCGGAATCCCATTGCGCGATGATATCCACGTCCTTTTCAATATCAATGGGCACCAGCCTCACCAATTCTCCTTCAAATAACCCGGCGTTCATTGGATTTCCTCCTTTTGATTCTTTTTCCATTCCGGACGCAATATTGCATAGACCAATGCATCAAAGTATTGCCCTGCATGAAAGATCGCCTGCCTGCGTTGTACCTCCCTGAGAAATCCCATCTTCTCGAACAGGGCAATTTCCATCTCGTTGTAGGATGGAATAATGGTAAACAAACGGTACAGGCTAAGTTCCATAAAGGCATAACGTAGCGTCATCGCCAAGACCTCGCTGCCGTAGTTTTCAAATGCTCCGACCTCCTGGAGGTCCACGCTGAGCCATGAAGTTTGATTTGAGGAATTGATCCTGCCCACGTGAAGCAAACCAACCAAATCTTCGCCTTCGATCTTGCGGATGGCAAAGTAGTAGTCCAGCTTGGATTCATCGCCCTTCTTCAAGCATTCTTTGAACCGCTTTGTTACTTCAACCGTTGAGAAGAGTTTGAAAATCCCGTTGAAGTAATGGGACACAAACTCACTCGAACGTGTCCAACCGGAAATTGTTACCGCGTCTCTCTCGGGGTCGATGGCTGTCCAGTGAGTATGCTTTCCCGTAAATAATGATCGATTGTTCATCTTTCCTCCGTTTTATCGTGTGCATCAATGCCAAGGAAATTCAACAGGCACGCAATCCCCTTCACGGCATACGAGCAGGTCAAAACCACCCACTGTTTCGTAAACCATTCGAAGGTCGTCTTCCGCTTCGCCCGTCCCAAACAAGGCGGCTTCGTCCAGTATGAATACCCGCCTGAGAAATCCATTGATCAGGTCGTGCTTGAGTTGCAAGTACGCTGGACGCATCAGGTTGTTGATCGAATCCACATCCACATACAGACCGCGTAGATTGCGCATCTGTAACTTGGTATGGATCAGAAACAACCCGGCATACAACTGCAGCTTCGCATCCTGGCTGTAAACATCCTGATTCGCCTTCTCGCCGCGGATATAGAAACCGAAAGCCAATGGATTGGGTTCTTGTGAAGAACTGAAATAAGAAACTCGATATGCGCCGATTTGCGTTAATGTATCCAACATTTCGGCCTTCCTCTCTTCGTTGTGCGAACATAATAACAATGCTTGATTACCTAACTGACCTGAAAGATCATCGTACCTACATTGACTGACCACCATTTCCTTCCATCTCTCCTCCTTCCCTTGTTTTTTTCCCACCCGTGGTGATTAAAACAAAACGGTCACGGGCTTCGTAACACACCCGTGACCGTAAACGTTAATAAGATCGTCTTATCTGGGACTGGGCGCATTACGACAAGGAAAATCAACACCACCACCACTGCAGAGGGTGTATGACATAGTCCGATTATTGATGTTGAAAACCATGCGAATGCGCTCCTTTCCTCTAAAATTAACAAATTAATTATATCAAGTAATAAACAAACGTCAAGGATTTTTTGTTTTTTTTAAGGTTGTCTAGTCAATATTGTTCATTTTTCTGCAAATACTTTTTTTCGTTGGGTATAATTTAATCATTATGGAAAAATTCATTGAGGACACTTTTAATCTTACTGGCATTCATCTTTCTTTATCCCAGGTCAGGTTATTTTCCAATTACGAACACGAACTCCTGGTCTGGAATGAAAAATTCAATTTAACCGCCATACGTGAACCGGAAGGCATACGCACCAAGCATTTTCTTGATTCGCTGAGCGCCATCCTTGAAATCAAAACCCCGCCCAATAAACTGATCGATGTGGGCACCGGCGCGGGGTTTCCGGGAATTCCGCTCAAGATCATCTTCCCTTCCATGCAGTTGACACTGCTCGAGTCTGTGGGCAAGAAAGCTGATTTTTGCAAACACATGGTGGATACTCTTCAATTGGAAAATACAGAGGTGCTCAATATACGCGCGGAAGACCTCGGTCAGAACCCCCGTTATCGCGAAAAGTTCGATTGGGCTGTCGCACGGGCTGTGGCATCCATGCCGATCTTGATGGAATATCTGCTGCCGCTTGTAAAGGTGGGCGGAGCAGTTCTCGCCCAGAAAGGCGAAAACGCGCATGCCGAAGCCCAAACCGCCGAAAAAGCCATACTTTTGCTTGGAGGATATCTGCGCAGGATCACAAAGGTCACTCTGCCAGGCGTGGTGGAAGAACGTTTCCTCGTCGTGGTGGATAAAAAAGCAACCACGCCGTCCCAGTATCCCCGGCGTGCCGGTCTTCCTTCCAGGAAACCTTTATAATTCAACCAGCGTGGTTGATCCTTTCGGCTTTTCCGCTGGTGACCTGCCAGCGCTCGCACTTGTCTACAAAATCGTGTGGGAAAAGGTTCATGTCCGTTGTGGTGAGCAGCGCCTGTTCCGCGCCCTGTACGTATTCAAGCAGCAGTTCCCGCCTCCGGGTATCCAGTTCCACCAGGGTCTCGTCCAGCAGGAGCACCGGCCAGTGACCGGTATGCTGCTTCAACCAATCGATTTCAGCCAGTTTCAATGAGAGTATTGCCGTCCTCAACTGGCCGCGTGAACCAAAATCTGTCAGGTCGACGCCGTTGCATTGTATGCGCATTTCATCGCGGTGCGGTCCGATCGTGGTCACACCGCGTGCGATTTCTTCTCCCCTGACATCCGTTAACTTACCCAAAAAGCCCTGCTTGATCTTCTCGATTGACAACCCGTTTCTCTGAACCTGGATCTGCATCGGCAGCGCAAACTGCCCTTCGGGTGCCGACAGCGGATCATAGGAGGGCTGGTAGATCAGGCGGATCACCTCCTGGGAATCGGTCAGTTTCTCATGAATGCGGATGGCCAGTTGTTCCAATTCCTGAATGGCAGCGATGCGTGAATTAATGATCATGGCCCCGCGTGAAGCCACCAGCTCATCCCAATAGTCCATCTGCCCGATGTCTCCGCCGCGTTCCTGCAGCATTTTGAGCAAAGCATTGCGCTGGGTGACCGCCTGGTTATATTCAGACAAAACCCGTGTATAGGTTGGGTCAGCCTGCGCAATCGCCAGGTTAATATATCGGCGCCGTTCCTCTGGTCCTCCCTCAAGGATGCGCATCATTTGCGGAAGGAATATGACCGCATTGAAATGACCAACCACCTGGGTGGGAGGAGTTTTTACGCCATCCAGTAATACTTCCTTGCGCAGGCGCGCTGTGCCGTTGCCGTTCGTTTCCTGGATCAGCCGCACTTCAAGGCGGTGCGTACGATCGCCGCGTTGGTAATGGGCTACCAACCGGGCAACCGCAGGATTTTCCTTCATCGCGAGGAAATTCAACAGTTGTTTGTCGCTCTGCGCATGAAAAGAGGTGAAGGTTGCCAGGTAATAAATTGCTTCCAGGAGGGACGTTTTCCCTTGTGCGTTGGCTCCCATCAGCAAGAGAATCCGCCGGGGAATGTCCATATCCAGGCGGGAAAAAAGACGGAAGTTCGTCAGGGAAAGTTGAGTAAGATGCATAAATTAATCGAGTGGTGTCTCTTCTTCCGGTTTTGGTATCCAAACCTTGTCGGTGCGATCCGTGTACAGGATTCCATCCAGGTGATCGATCTCATGCTGGAAGATACGCGCCAGCCAGCCCTCGGCTTTGATCCGAACCGGCTTTCCATGGCGGTTCAACCCCTTGACCGTGATCGCCTGGTGCCGTTCCACCTCTCCCACCAGTTCCGGTACGGAGAGACAGCCCTCAATGCCGTTGATCATTTCTTCAGATGCATGGATGATCTCTGGATTCGCCACAACAAATATCGGTGGCGGTGTCTCTTCGTCCTCTACCTCGCTGAATTCCACCACGATCAGCCGTTCTGAAACCGCCACCTGCGGCGCAGCCAGACCTACGCCCGGTGCCTCGTGCAGGGTATCGATCATATTCTTGACCAGTTCCTGAAAATCCTTCCCAAACTCGGTCACTTTGCGAGCTTTTTTCCTCAAGATCGGATCAGGCACTGTAATTATTTTTAGAACTGCCATTCAAATCCCTTTCGCTAACAATAAATTCAGCAGTATTTTACTCTGATTTCTCCCGATGTATCGGCCTGGTTCTCTCGTTTTCCTTGCCCTTGAGCTGATCGTAAGCCTCGATCCAATCGGCCAGTTTCTCCTGCTCCTGGCGTTTGATTTTCTCATTGCGGTATTTAAAATATGCAAAGATCTCAGACTGGATGGCAGCAGGGTCGTATACGTTGTCAAAGGTTAATTCTTCGTTTCCGATTTGAATTCGCACGGTTCCGAAATTCAACACCAATCCGATGATCCCCTTGCGTTTAAATTCGACAGTTTGAATGTTCTTGATGGGTGCCGAGCGTCGTTCTTCACTCCCCAACGGTTTGCGGTTGACGTCCACCAGTTGATCGGTGGTAATGATGTAGATGTCGTTATGCCAGTCCGTGTATTGATACAGCCACCAGATCCAGGCAGCCACAGTCAATACCAGGGCAATCGAATATACTGCCGCATCGGTCGCCTTAGGCAGCAGTCCGATCCATTTTACCGTTACAAGAATGATAACGCCGAGCAGTATCAAACCAGGCAGCATTGTTTTTTTCAGCAGGATCCACCAATGCGTGCGGTAAACCACCCCGTCATCATTCTGCTGGCGCAAACCGAAGAAGCGCGCCGTCAGGTCGAGCAGCGAACCGGATTGATACATCGTTCCTTTCGTCGGCACTGGGTGGCTCTCGGGTCGGGAAGGGATACGATTCTCCCTCATGCCAAACCTGCGTTCAAGTACATCCTGCATCTCATTCTGATTCTCGTGCCTGGCTTCCCGATCGATCTTGAAACGCTGGCTTTCCAGTAATTCATAGATCAGATCCGCAGTTGGTAGATTAATAAATCTCAGGTTTCCGGTATACGACCGCAGGGTGATCGCTCCATAACCCACAGCCCTTCCCACAAAAGACGTTTCCAGGCCTGTGGAAAGGATGGCAGAAAATGGTGATTCCTGGCGGCTTTCGAAAAACCCGATCAGTTTCTTTTGCACCAGCACTCTTTCGCGGGTAATGAAAAAGTAGTCGTTGGACCACTCCACGGCAGCCCATGCGGTCAACCCCATGCCCAGCAGTAGCACCGCCAATGCCAGGATAAAAATGCCAATCGAAAAACCGGATGCCGTGAATGCCAGCGAGAGGATAACTCCAAAGGCCACAAAACTGGCGGTGCCAATAAGCAGGATGCGCAGGATCAAAAAAAATGGATGCCGGCGAGTGATTAGGCTGACCCGCTCATCCTCACCCAGCCATGGGAGGGGAAGTTTTAACCTCAGGAGAAAAGTATGAAGATAAAGATCCAGTCCTTTTTGAAGATCGTAAAATATGGAGCAAAGTTCATCCAATGTCGGACGGTCGATGCGCAGCAGTTCTACCTCGGTTTCGCAAACCGCATCTGTCAAGCGATAAATATTTGATTTCCGCACTTCCAGCCCAAAGACATCGCCTTTGGATAACTCCCACGCCGCAGGATGACCGGTTTTCGGACTTGCTTCCATCTTGACCCTTCCGCAGAGGACAAGGTAAAGATGATCCGGGATGTCTCCCCGGCGGTAGATCACAGTTCCGGCCGGCAAGCGCAAACTTCCCATT
>DAOUGM010000040.1:0-6501 GCA_034428895.1 Anaerolineaceae bacterium | reverse complement strand
CTGGAAAATATTCCGTGCAGATCAAGGCCTGGTACAACGGCGCCTATCATCCAATCAGCGATCCGGTGGAAATCGATTGTTAGCGATTGACGATGAAGATCGACCAGGATTAGGCTAGAATCCGATCACGGTTCCCAGCCAGAGGAAAAACACCACCAGGGGGAGGATCATCAGCCAAAGCCTGGCGCTGAATTTCATCCATTTGCCGTAGCTGACCGAAGCCAGCCCCAGGCAGATGAGCAGGATGGCATTGGTGGGGTATGCCAGGTTGGTAAAACCGTCGCCGAAGCAGTAAGCCTGCACGGTCATTTGCGGTGTGACGCCGGCCAGGCTGGCCAGGGGCAGGAGGAAGGGCATCATCAGCACCGCCTTGGCACCCGCAGATGCCACGAAGAACTCCACCACCAGTGCCAGGGCGAAGATGACCAGCACGGCGGTAAAGGGGGTGGTGTGCTGAAATGCCGAGGATGCGCTGTGTAGAATGGAATCGATCACCTTGCCCGAGGAAACGATATGGCGCGGGCTGGCAGCCATCAGCAGCAGGGGAATGCCCGGAGCCATGCCGAGTACACCTTCCTTTAGCGCACGGCCGATGACCCTGCCCGGCGTGCCAGAGATGAACCCGGCCGCCAATCCACCGGCGAAGAAGAGAATGCCAACGATGGGCAGCGCGTAATCGGAGAGCGCGGGCACGAACGGGCTGGCAACCAGGACGGCAAAGATGAGCACCAGGAAAGCGGCGAACCAGAACGCGGCTTTGCCGATGCGTGGGTTCGAGACTGCGGTTCCGATCTCAAGCGAGCGGGCTTTCTCCCGGCTGACAGCGTCTTCTGTGTAAGTCAGCGACGCGGCGGGGTTGCGGTCGATGCGTTTTGCATAACTCAGAAGGAACCAAACCAGAACACCGTAGAAGAGGATAAAAACCGGCAGGCGGTACAGCGCACCCGAAAAGAGCGGCAGCCCGGCTAACTTTTGAGCCACACCGATGGTGAAGGGGTTGGATACGGCAGCCGAAAAGCCGATATTGCAGGCCAGCACGCTCATTCCCAAACCCACCAGGGCATCCCAGCCCAGGGAGTAGGAAAGGGCAATGATCAGCGGCACCAGGGGGATGATCTCTTCCAGCAAGCCGAAAAATCCACCCAGCATCATAAAGAACAACGAGAGGATCACCAGCAGCAGATATTTGCGTGATCCAAACTTGTGAACGATCTTGTTCAAACCGGCGTTGATGATGCCGCTCTTCTCCAGCACGGCGAAGGCGCTGCTCACCAGGAGGATAAAGACGATGATGGTGATGATGATCAGGTTGTTATCTCCCCATAGAACTTCGATGGGGGCGGTAAACCAGCGCCAGATGGGGTAGTGAGGGCGCGGGATGGTCTGATACGAGGAAATTAAAGTCCCATCGGGACCAAAGAATCGCTCAAATATGCCGGCAGGCAGTACCCGGGTGAGGATACCGGCGCCGATGATGAGGACCATGAGGATCAATGCGGATTGGAAAAATGCTTTCTGGCTGATCTGCGCGCCGGCTTTTTGGTCCATAAATGCTCCTTTGTGCGACGGATGATTAAGTTTATGAGGAGGCGGCGGGAATGTCAACCGAATTCATGCAAGGACGGGCATCTTTCTGGTATATTTATTGAGAAATGGCGGAATATCGGCATGCCTGAAGAGATCAACGCAATAACGACCATTGAAGGAAAAAAAATCGCCTACCGCATCGTGCACTCCAGGCGGGCGCGGCGCATGCGCATTACGGTGGCAGCCGGCGGTGTAACGGTCACCCTGCCGGTTGGAATTGGAGCGGTGGAGGCAGAGCGCATGCTGCAGCAAAATTCGGGTTGGCTTTTAGCCCAACTCGAACGGTTGGCAAAAAGGAAAGCGAGCGGCAATGCCCTGCCTGAGGATGTGATCCTGCTTCGGGGAAAACCGGTCAAGATCGAGGTGATCCATGAAGCAGCCCGCACCACCCGCGCGCATGTCGCCGAAGGGAGGGAGACACTGCTGGCGCGTGTCCCCGCTGGCAGCAGGGGCACACCGCGAAGCTGGGTGGAACCCTGGATGAAAGCGCAGGCGCGAAAGGAGATCGAAGAGGTCGTGCGGCAGCAGGCGGCCAGGATGAACCTGAGCGTGAGATCCATCACCATCCGCGACCAGCGCACGCGCTGGGGGAGCTGTTCGAGCAAGGGAACGCTTTCTTTTAATTGGCGATTGATCATGGCGCCGCCCTCGGTGTTGGAATACGTGGTCATCCATGAGTTATCCCATCTGCGCCACCCGAACCACTCAGCGGCTTTTTGGAACGTGGTGGCGCATTATGCTCCCAACTATAAAACTCTGCGGCAGTGGCTGCGCAAGAACGCGGCGGCCATGCGGCCCATGGAATAAATGGATTTTCCGGAACAGGTATAATTAATAATATGGAATTAACACTGCACTCAGAATTTCCGATTGACCTTGAACCAGAATGGGATGATTTGCTCACGAAAAGCATCACCCACGTCCCATTTTTACGATACCAATATTTGATCGACTGGTGGACAACCAGGGGCGGGGGAGAATGGTCGGATGATTCAGAACTGGCGATCATCACCGCCTGGCAGGATTCGCGGTTGATCGGCATTGCCCCATTTTTTATTGCCACGCATGAAGACGAGAGACGCCTGCTGCTATTGGGCAGCATCGAGATCAGCGATTACCTGGATGTGATTTGCCGAGAAGAGGACCTGGATTCTTTCATCAACGAATTGGTTCCATTCCTCAAGGATAACCTGGTTGAGAGTAAAAGCATCCAGAAGCTCGACCTGTACAATGTCTGCGACTGCTCGCCATTGGTGGCGGCATTAAAAGATGTTGCCGAGGATTTGGACCTTAAATTCGAAGTCAAACGGCTTCAGCATACTCCATACATACCCCTTCCCGGAGATTGGGAAAAGTACCTGGAGCAACTGGATAAAAAGCAGCGGCACGAGATTCGGCGCAAGATGCGCCGCATGTCGGAGGGTGAGGTAAAAGTAGAGTTATACATCACCGAAGAAGCCGGAAAACTGGAAGACGACATGGATGACTTCCTGGATCTGATGGTCCAGGACCCTGAGAAGGCGGAGTTCCTCTCCCCTCTGATGCGCCAGCAGATGAAAAACACCATGCGCTGCGCCTTTGAAAAAGGGTGTCTGCAACTGGCATTCCTACTCATTGGCGGCGTCAAAGCGGCTGCATATTTTAGTTTCGATTATCTCAACCGCATCTGGGTGTACAACTCCGGAATCAACCGTCAATATATGTCTTACTCCCCGGGCTGGGTGCTGCTGGGCTATATGCTGAAGTGGGCAAACGAGAATGGGCGCGAGGAATTCGACTTCATGCGCGGGAACGAAGATTACAAGTACAAGTTTGGCGCGGAAGACCGTTTTGTTGTCCGATTGACGGTCGAACTGTAGCTGGTTGATGAAATAATTACGAGGCGATCAAAGGATCGCCTCGAATCGTTTAAATCAATCCTTCCGCTACATTTCAGGGGTGGACCAGCGCTGCACCAGCGAATAGAAGAAACGAACCATAATACTGAGGGCATCGACGGACAGGCGTTCATTGATGCCGTGCACCCTTTCCAGATCCTCTTTTTGCATGACGCAGGGTGAATAACGGTAGACCTGGGAGGAAACGGCCTGGTAATTATAGGCATCCGTGCCGCCGAGCATGACGTAGGGGGCGGAAACTGATTCGGGGAAAAGCTCCTCGTTGACAGAAACAATGTGGCGGTAAGCATGGCTATCTGTGGGTGAGATGGGGGACGGTTCGCGCGAATAGCCTTCCATGGGTTCGAAAGTGACGCGCTCATCACCGATGATCTTGCGGACCCGGTCGCAAACCTGGGCGATGCTCTCGCCCGGCAGAATGCGGAAATTCACCACCGCCTCGGCCAGGCTGGGAAGAATGTTATTCTTTACGCCGCCGCCGATGATGGTGGGAGCGGTGGTGGTATGGATGGTCGCCGCGGTTTCAGGGTCGGACAGGAGCTGACGGCGCACGATTCCACCGAAAAGCCACAGGTTGGCAAAGGCCATTTGCATGGTCGGTGAAAGGGCTGGCGCAAGTCCTTTGAACAAGGGCAATATGGCTTTGACTTTATACGGGAATGGATGGGTTTGCAGGCGGTCGATTGCCCGGCAGAGGATGCCGATGGCGGTCTCCGGCGTGGGGGTCGAGGAATGACCACCTTTGGCGGTCACTTTGAATTTCAATGAAAGATATCCTTTTTCCGCTACGCCGATAACCGCGGCAAGTCCATTCACGCCCGGAACCACTCCATCGTACACACACCCGCCTTCATCCAGAACGGCATGCAAGCGGATGCCCTGCTGCTGCAAGTGGCTGACGATGGCTTTGGAGCCGTTACCCAAAACCTCTTCGTCGTGGCCGAAGGTGAGGAGAATTGTGCGTTCGGGTTGGAAATTATTGCGCACCAGGTTTTCAATCGCCTCAAAGATGGCGACCAGCTGGCATTTGATGTCCAGGGTTCCCCTGCCCCAGATGAAACCATCGACGATCCTGCCGGAAAACGGAGGCCAGGTCCATTGATCGAGGGTGGTTTCGTCCGCCGGGACAACGTCCTGATGGGCCATAAAGGCTACCGGATCCAGGGAGGGGTCTTTTCCTTTCCAGGTATACACCAGGCTGTAGCCGTCCACGATCTCCCAGGTGAGCACCGAGTGGGCAAGCGGATACATGATCTGCAATTGCTTGTGCAGCGTGGTGAAGTTTTTAACCACGTTCTGCGCCGGGTCTTCGTGAGTGACGGTCTCGATCTTCACCAGTTCGGAAAGATGTCCGGCGGGGATCATCGGGTCGAGTTCGATCTCATGGGCAAGCGGTTCGAAGGGGAGAATGGCATCAGATCCCGGGCGTGAAAACAGCGTGGTGCGTATCAGGACCAGGGCAGCCAATAACAGGATGATTGCGACAGCGAGAATTCCATAGATCATGATCACCTCTAGGAGAGTGGGAAGATATTTCAGATGATTATAGCATTGGTAATGCAACGAAAAAATGGCGGGTTCAAAAGTTGAACCCGCCATGCAAAGTTAAATTAGGGAGGCGTATTTGAACCCCAACACTTATAGTTTGATCTCTTCTCCAAGGATGAAATTTTCCATACCCTTGATCAAGGTTTCCCTGTCCTTGATGATGGAGGTGACCACGTCGCCAATGGAGATCACGCCGATGACGGTTTTATTCTTCACCACGGGCAGGTGACGAATGCGTTTGTCGGTCATCTGCGCCATGCAGGATTCAACGGATTGCTGCGGTTCAACATAATAGACTTTGTCGGTCATTACATTGCTGATGGGAGTATCGTCGCAATTCCCCTGCAGCGTGCCGCGCCGGGCATAATCGCGCTCGGAAAAGATGCCCAGCACTACGCCTTTCTCCATAACCAGTACAGAGCCAATTTCCTTCTCAGCCATCAGTTTCAAGGCGTCCAACAGAGTGGCTTGCGGAGGAACCCAATAAACGTTATGTCCTTTTTTCTCCAGGATCGATTCAACAGTCGCCATTCTTTTACCTCCTTTGGGTTTTGATCGACATGGTCTGCTATCTTAGATAATAAGACATTCATGGAAGAATATCAACTACGCTTGCACTACGATCAAACGACGTATCATGCTGGAATTCCAGCCGGCAGTGGAAGAAAGAGAAATTTTCCAGTTTGATTTGGTGGGGGCACTCTTGACAAAGGAGCCGGTATTTTCTGTTAGAATTCCTTTCGATGAACAAGAAACTCAGGCTCGCGCTTCTCATTGGCATCCCGCTGATCGGGATCGCTGCCGGCTACCTTTTGATGGGACGCACGGTGCAGATCAGCGTGGACGGTCAAACGGCTGAAGTGAGTACGCACGCCCTCACTGTAAAAGGCGCGCTGCTCTCGGCAGGTTACCCGGTCGAACCCGGCGACCAGGTCATTCCAGCGCAAAATACCTGGCTCTCGAAAACCACCAGCATCGTGCTCAATCGATCCTCCCTCGTCAGGATATGGATCGACCCGCAGGGCGAGGTCGTTAGCCTGGAAACACCAGCACAAACCCCGGCAGACATCCTCCGGGCGGCAGGCATTGATCCCTCTGCTGAAGATGAGGTTTTGGTCAACGGAGAACCCTGCGCGATGGATGAAACGCTCGAGCGGCAGCCCGGATTGACCCTGCAATATCGACCTGCTGCCCTGGTGAAACTTTTGCACGACGGTCAAGCCGCCGATTTCAAATCATCGGCACCGACGCTCGGGTTGGCGCTTTGGCGGCAGGGAATCCGTGTCAACGGCGGCGACCGCCTAACGGCGGCCTTCGACCAGCCCTGGCAGGATGGACAGGAAATTTCATTGAATTCGGCGCGCGCCATTGAGATCAATGTCGATGGCGGTATCGTCGCCTCGGTCAGCGCGGCGGCTACCGTGGGAGAAGCGGTTACCAGCGCAGGCATCTCACTGCAGGGATTGGA
>DAOUGM010000039.1:0-59464 GCA_034428895.1 Anaerolineaceae bacterium | reverse complement strand
ACGCGCGGCATGCATGCCGCCAAAGATCACGCTCCCTGCAAGCAGTTCCAGGACGGGATCAAAGACATGCCGCCCCGCGGGTTGAGCGGGCGCATGCGCTTCGGCTGCGGCAAATGCCAAGTGGGCGTTTCCTGCCAGGACGGCATACCCGGGCGGAAATAAGTATTGCCAACACTGAAAAGAATTTGGAGATCAAAGCATGGACCATATGAACTATCTGCAAGAAGTGCCCTTCGCCGTCACGGTATGCGATAAAAACGGCATCATCCTGGAGATGAACGAGAAATCGGCGATCACCTTTGCCAAGGATGGTGGAAAGGATCTGATTGGTCAATCACTGATGGATTGCCACCCGGAGAAAGTGCGCGGCATGATCCTCGGTATGATCCAGAGTGGATCGACCAACGCGTATACAATCGAGAAAAAGGGAGTCAAGAAACTGATCTACCAATGCCCGTGGTACCAGGAAGGCGAGCTTGGCGGGCTGGTTGAAGTTTCCATCGAAATCCCTCTCGATCTCCCGCACTTTATCAGGGATTAAATTATTTCCTCGATCGGTTCGAGGTATATTGATATAAAAATACATTCATCCGGGGGTACGGTATGGAAAAAGAAGCCTCTCAAGTGCAGCGCGCGGGAATATGGTTGAAATGCCCGGTATGTGGCGGTGATTCCTTCTGGCATCGCGAAGCACAACTCAACACCCGTGTCATGACGTTCTTTGAATTGGATTGGGCAAATCCACGGGGAGATTGTTACATCTGCGCCAATTGCCGCCATATCCAATGGTTCTATGGGGAGGATGAAAACCCATAAAATATTGCGCGAAAAACGAGCATATCATCGAAGAGAGAGAAAAAATTTAAAGTATGAAAAAAAATGACATTCAGAAGCAAAACGCTCTCAGCAACCTGTTGTTTCCGCTCCTACTTGTTTTAATCATCGGAGCGATATATTTGCGCACCCTCTTACCGGGCATTGGGTATATGGGTGATACAGCGAAATTTCAATTCATTGGCAAAGTGCTGGGAACTCCACACGCGCCAGGGTATCCGACATATATCATTCTGAATCATCTTTTTGTGACGATCTTTCCATTCGGGACGCTGGCGTATAAAGCCAATCTTTTATCGTCCATATTTACCATTACGGCGGCGATTATCCTGTATTTCACGTTTCAGCAGATCAAGGTAAGGCCGTTCATTTCATTTTTAATTGTTTTGACTTTTTCCTTTGGGAAAACGGTCTGGAATCAATCGATCATTGCCGAGGTCTATACCCTGAACCTTTTATTTCTCAGTCTCGTGACTTTCTTTTTTCTAAAATGGCATTTCTCCCGAAGGGATATCCATTTTTACCTCGGATGTCTATTCTATGCCTTGTCCTTTGGCAACCATTTCATCATGATTTCCATGCTTCCTGCCCTGGTATATCTGGTTACCATTACCGATAAAAGAACATTCATATCTCCAAAAAAAATCTTATTGGTTTTGTTCTTTATCTGTTTAGGGTTAAGTCAATACTATTATCTCTACTGGAGAACAATTTCACCTGACACAACCTACCTGGAAATTCAAGTAAGAAACTTTCGCGATCTATTCTTCTTGCTGACAGGCGGGGAGTCAAAAGATGAGATATTTCAAAATGTAAGTGCAGTCCAATTGTTCAGAAAAATCATTAAATTTGGATTCTTTTTTGTGAGAGAAATTTTGATTTTGATTCCAATGCCGGTCATCGCGTTTCTAAATCCCAGAAAAAAATCGATAAAAATGTTTTTCCTCATTGGATTTTTGGGAAATTTACTGGTGTCTTTTTTTTACAATATCGATGATGTATGGGTTTATTTAATCCCATCCTATTTCTTTTTAAGTTGTTTGATTGCCATGGGTTTTGAAGATATTTTCAACACACTTTCGGGTGTAAAGAAAAAGTATATTGCTGTATTGCTTTTTTTACTTCCCCTTTTCTTTATTGGAATTAACTTTAAAAGAAATGACATGAGCAAGGATACGGGCGATAAGGTCTATATAGAGACAGTTCTCGCTTCGATTGGACAAAACGCGTTTATCGTTAATCCTGGATACGATCATTATGAATATCTGAAATATTACCTTCTGGGAGAAGGCATGGAATTGGCCAATAATATTCAAACAATAAGCATGGATGAGGCTCGTGTGTTTCTTGAAGCAGACAATTCAGGAGAAGACGAAAACATGTCCATTTATTCACTGGAGATCGCCCAGGCGCAAGAACTGGAGAATTCTGGGTATTGCACAGAGGCAATCATTCCCGACCTTTATCTGATTCAAAAATGCGGTGGCGGCTAGTGTGGTGCTGATCTCCCAGACCTGTTGCGTTTTTGTTTACTTAATCTGGATTTTGTTTACATAAATTTTGAGAAAGCTTTATTACGACCAAGAGAATAATCTCCGGAGGGCACACGGATTCAGGACTATCTTTGCAAGAGTATTTCGTTGTAAGAGAATTAAATCGATAAACCCCGGAGAATAAATTTTTACTTTATGATCCCATAATGCTCTACATATTGTTGGGGGTTATATTGGTTATACTATATTCAATGTCTTGAGTTTACAAAAATAGGGATGAAGCGTGAAAACAACAACTCTTTCTGAATTTCCTGATGCCAAATCGCCAGCGGGGGCCGACATCCGGTATATTATGGACGGCAAAACAGGCAACATGATCCACAGCACAGTCCCGCCGCACCAGGTCAACCGCGCGACCGTGCATGCCACAGTCAGCGAGTTCTGGTACATCCTGGAAGGGCATGGCGAGATCTGGAGGGACGACGGCAAAGAGAGCTGTGTCACCGTTCTTTTGCCGGGTACCGCGATCGATATTCCGGTTGGAACGGCATTTCAATACCGCAACGTTTCCGACGAAGAATTGAAATTTATCTGCGTCACCATGCCGCCCTGGCCGGGAGATTCGGAAGCCACGTATGTTAAAGGCGCTTGGGAGCCAACGATATAAAACCGCGAAAGAATATGTAGCCTTTCGTCACTGGTTTCGGAGGTTGATGTTCATCATCCCATCGGCAAGCATGCAACACTTTTCCCCCTTGCTAGCGTATATAATTGAGTTGGTCATAATACTAAAAATCGATTTCATACTGAAAGCATCCGCGCCCTACTAATATTTGGGACAAATAAAAAGGATTACCAATGACAACTGATATTCAACCATTTAATAAACAAATTCCTACTGCTACTCAAAGCAGTTTTTTAAAAGTCAACTGGAAACAGGTCGGTGCATTCATCAGTCTGACGTTCGGCTTGACCTGGCTGCTGGACCTGGTATTGTTTCTCAACGGTGGATTGACCAACCCGGCTGCGATCACCGCCTTGCAATTCCAGATGCTGCTGCCGGCGTTTTCAGCCATGCTGCTGGGTTTGTTCTTCTTTAAGGACAGCCCGATCTACATTCACAGCAATCGCACGAAATCCCGCTGGTTCATCTGGTATTTCCTGTTTTTCACCCTGCTCTACGCCGCTGCCGTTATTCTCGCCTTCATTCGACCTGACCTGGTTCAAATCATCAGCACGGTCATGCTGGTGCCCGGTCTGCTGGGGCTGGTGTTGGTGGTCGTCTTGCGGGCGGCGGGCGGAAAGGAAACTTTTGCCAGCGTGGGAATGGGCGGCGGCAGACCGCTGCTCTGGCTCCTGTACGGCCTGGCGATCCTCCTCTTCGTGGGTTTGCAAACCGCTTTGAACTGGCTGTTCAAGATGGGGCAGCCGGCGGACTGGGGCATGCTTGCTACCCAAGCTGCCATCTCCGGTATGACCCCGGTTGTGTTGATGATCCTGATCACCGCGCAGACCATCATATTGGGCCCGTTCCTGGGTCTGCTCGTCACATTTGGCGAAGAATACGGCTGGCGCGGATATCTGCAGCCTGCACTGTATGGATTGGGGCGCGTGCGCGGCGTGGCGCTGGTAGGGATCATCTGGGGAATCTGGCACTGGCCGATCATCTGGATGGGACACAATTATCCGGGACATCCCTACCTGGGATCATTGCTGATGGTCCTGTTCTGTATTGGATTGGCATATCTGCTGGGGTATGCGGTGCTGAAAGCCAGGGGGGTCTGGATCGCTGCGTTTCTGCACGCACTGATCAATCAATCCTTCTCGTATTCCATGATGTTATTTTATGCCCCCAAGGACACCTCTTTATCCTTCGGCATTGGTATTTACGGGGTAATTATCTTTGCCCTGGTGGTGGCACTCATCCTGCGCGACCCGGTCTGGAAACAAAGCGAGTAGAGGGAAAGATTTACTGAACATCAAAACAATGCGGGAAACATTTTATTCTGCATGTGGATTTTAACCAGATCTCGGCAGGGTAGATTGACCGGTGTGAGGTCATGTGCTGGATGACCAGTTCTCCGATTATTTTGCTGTTAACCAGCACCTGACGCAGGTACATATGATCGATGTTGGCTGCAGCAATAACCTGCAATGACCAATGGACAAACAACTGCTCCGCAAACCTCATGGTTCAGAGTGAAATTTATTTGGCGGCCGCACTGAAGATCACGCAGAAACGCTGTCCCCATATTCATGTAGATCCGAATGGAAAGTGGATTCATTTATTGCTCAAGGTCCCAGTACTCATTCCAGGGAAAAAGTTTGAGCGTGAAATGATATAATGCGCTTGGGAATAGTAAGTGATTAACCGATCGTATAGAATAACCTTTTTGTTCGCGACCTCCTCATGAAAAAACTGCCCATTCTTGTTCAAGATCTGATCTTCTCACTAATATTTGCGTTGCTGGCGGCTGCTGCCGCGGCATTCTTTCAACCTGCACCCTGGGTGAATGCCTGGGTGGCCAACAGCCTGCTGCTCTGGCTCAGTTTCTTCCTTGGGCTGCGGGTATGGCGAGCCTTTGGCGGCGGGAAAACACTGGCCGCTTTATTGTTGACCGCTTTCTTCCTGCGCCTCGTTCTGGGGTTATTCCTGCATGCATCACTACCGGTGATTGGGTTCGATAATGAAGTGCAAAATGCGGGTTTTGTCTATTCCGATGCGTACACTCGCGATTCTCAAGCGTTCGAACTCGCCGTGAGCGGCAACTCTCTTTTTTCCGCGTTTTCACGTTCACTGCACGCCGATCAATATGGCGGGTTGTTATTCATCTCATCGTTGGTTTACAGATATTTAAGTCCGGATGTTTCCCGTCCTGTACTGATTACCATTCTCGGGGCAATGAGCATGAGCCTGGGCCTGGCTTTCTTGTTCAAGGGTGTTCTTCAACGCTGGGGAAGGACGGCAGCCCTGGCAGCGGCGTGGTTTTACGCTCTTTATCCTGAAGGCGTGCTGCTCGGCAGTTCCCAGATGCGCGAACCCTTTCTGATCGGTCTATTCTGCATCGGATTCTGGACAGTGTTGAATTGGCGCGAAAAGATTTGGCAAAGATTGTTGATCTTTCTCATCAGCGTAATTACCGCCGGTTTGTTCTCTGCACCATTGGGAGGTGCCATTCTTGGGCTCCTGGTACTGTATGCCCTGATCGATTGGTTATCAGTCCAAAAATTAAAACGAAACAAAGCAGCCGGTTGGCTGGCATTTGGAATTTTGGGTGCGGCGTTCGTGGCTGCCGGCTGGTTGTGGCTCAAACCGACCATGTATTACGACGCTTACCTCACCGAGCGAGCTTCCGGTTCGATCCACGCATTGATCGAAGTGCTGGGTGGTGCGGATTGGTTGATCCCGTTTACTGCCCTCTCCGGTGTTTCTCAGCCGCTGCTGCCTGCCGCATTGACTTATCCTTCCCTTCCCATCTGGATGGTGATCATGAGTGTGCGCGCTTTCGGTTGGTATTTTGCCATTCCGTTCATTGTCTATGCTTTTTTTGCAGCGTGGAAAGCGGAACCGGAAATGAAGAATTGGGTCATGGTACTTACTGTGCTTTCGATGGCAGCCTGGGTAAGCGTTTCAACCCTGCGCGCCGGTGGGGACCAGTGGGACAATCCGCGCTACCGCGCATTATTAATCCCCTGGCTGGCTGTGCTGGTCGGATGGACCTGGCAGCGGCTTCGCAAAGGCCAGGCACCCTGGTTCTATCGTTGGCTGGCGGTTGAGGTTATATTCCTGCTGGGTTTTACCGGTTATTATCTGAACAGGTACCATATCGTCAATTTCAATATCGGATTTTTTCTATTGGTCAAACTTGTGCTTGGTGTGACCGCCTTGATCATCCTCAGCGGCTTGATCAGTGATTCGGTCAAGCGTTGGCAAAGGAAGAAAAATCCACCTGAATTGAAATCTTAAGACGTATCCCGTTTTTTGTCTCATTTTCTTGACAATACCACCTCTGTCAGGTAGAATAATTCCTGCGTGCCGAGATAGCTCAGTTGGTAGAGCACACGACTGAAAATTGTGGGGTCGCCAGTCCGATCCTGGCTCTCGGCACCATGCACTCCTGAATGGGAGTGCTTTTTTTTAATAGTTTTTCATTCCTCGTAAAAAATCCATAAAAACAATTTGCACATAAGAAAAGTAGTCTTTACGTGAGATTTATGCAAAGACTTACTTTTATTTGTTAGTATTTTGACTGTAAATCTCAAATAACGAAAAAGAAAAAAAGGAGTATATTATGAAGAAGTCATCCAGAATGTTTTTTGTATTATTAATTGCCCTGATCTTCTCTGTGGGGGCATACGCCTTTGCAGCCGCCAATACCGTTCCAGATACGGTGGCTGGCGATGGGGCAGGAACCATTTCCGGAGTTAAAATTACTGATGTTCATTACAACATCAGCACTGCCGACCCTGCAAAGATCACCTCTGTGGACCTTACTACTGAGGCACCGATCCCTGCTGGCGTTGATATCCAGATCAAACTGGTCAGCGCTGGCTCCACCTGGTATTCATGCACATACACCGGAACAAGCGTTTCATGCACCACTACAGGTGCAGATGTTGTTGCTGCAGATCAATTGCGCGTCCTGGCTTCCAGCTAAATTTCCGGGGGAAAAGGGGTGTTCCGACCATAAGCGGAACACCCCTTTTTCAAAATATGAACCAAAACAGAAAGTTTGTTTCCCTCCCCGTTTTCCAGTCAGCACTGGGATTGCTGGTCGTCATACTGGCCTGGACCATCTGCATGCCGGCGCAATTCGGCGGGAACCTCAATTATGTGGTTATCACCGGCAACAGTATGGAGCCGCTATTTCATACCGGTGATTTGGTGGTGACCGACAAGGAACCGAATTACTCCATCGGGGACATCGTGGTGTATGCCCACCCACAAGTGGGAAAGGTAATTCACCGCATCATCGGCCGCGACGGGACAAAATTCATTCTTCAAGGCGACAACAATACCTGGGTGGATGGTTATGAACCGGTTCGTGAGGACATTCTCGGCAAGTACTGGTTTTCGATTCCCAAGGCCGGGACGGTGTTTCTGAAATTTCGGCAGCCCTGGTTATTTGCAGTATTATCAGGGACTTGTGCGATGATCGCAGGTGTGTCCATGATAAAACCTCCGCATCGAGGGAGAAAAAATAAAATGAATAAATCCGGATTGATGCATGATATTGGCATCAACATCAGCCGCTGGAAGGATAATTACTGGTTGCCGGTTTATATACTCGGTTTGGGATGCTTGATTCTTGGAATCTTTTCATTTACCAAGCCAGTAATAACCACGGTCAGCGGCGAGATTCTTTACAACCAATCGGGACAGTTTTCCTATTCAGGAAATGCATCGCAGAACATCTATGACGCGAATGCCATCCAAAGCGGCGATCCAATATTTACCTCTCTGACCTGTCAGGCAGTATTTTCCTTTGGATATCTGATATCGGCTGAAAACCCGGTCACTGGCGTGGGTGATTATCAACTCAGCATGGTGCTGACGAGCCCGAATGGCTGGTCGCATACGATCGATCAAACATCATTAACAGAATTTGAAGGAAACACATTTCATACTGAAAAGCCGCTGGACTTGTGCGCGATACAAAAATACTTAACTTTTGTAGGCAGCACCACAGGCATCGAGAGGCAGCCTTACTCGCTTGAAATTCGACCGGTGATCAATTATTCCGGCAACATCGACGGGAATTTATTTCAAGCGCAATTTGCTCCAGTTCTGCAATTCCGGGTGGAGGAGCAGCAGGTATTCCTGGTTAAAGATACCTCTTCCGAGGCAGATCCAATGGTACCCGCGGAGGAGGGTGTGATCACAGTGGACCATTCCGTTCCGAATGTAATCAACATCCTGGGGCTAAAATTGCCGGTGCGCACAGGACGAATAATCTCCATACTTGGCTTTCTTCTTGCTGCTGTCGGGATCGTTGTTCCTTTTATCTGTTTGAATCATGCAGAAAAGAACGATGTGAGACTAAAGGATAAAATGATTTTGGGACAGATGATGGTGGAAATCCACCAACCTCCGGTTGGCGTGCAGGATCAGGTTATCGATCTCTCATGTTTGGAAGATTTATTTTTGATTGGAGAAAAAACAGGTTCAATGGTAATGGTGTTGTATTTGCCCGAAGCCGTGGAGTATTACGTTCAGGGCGATAAGCAAATCTACAAGTTTAGCAAAATCTCCCCGGCGAGGTAGAAGGTGAAATGAAAATGATGCGATTATCTGCCCGGAAACTCATTTTCATTACCCTGCTTCTGTTGCTTCCCATCGCGGCGTTTGGCGCATCCGCCGCGGCAAATACCGTTCCCCGATCGATGGTGGATGAAGTAACCAATCCGATCTCCATCACGGATCTGGTTCCGCCTGAATGCCAGTCGCTGGGGATAAATCGCATTGAAACTGCCGATGGTCAGGTGCGGGGCAGCGGTAAGAACACTTTATACCTGGGAACTTCAGGAAACGATACTCTTAGGGGAGGCAATGGCTCAGATTGCCTTCTCGGAGGTGATGGGGATGATGTGCTTTATGGCGGACAGGGGAATGATGTGTTGCTGGGCGGAAGTGGCAACGACAGATTATTCGGAGATCAAGGAACCGATGTGTGTTACGGGGGAGGCGGCGGCGATAGTTTCGATCGATGCGAAACTATTAAATGATTGGGGATAATAGATTAGGGTAATTTAACAATCTGGTGATCTCCACAGGAGATCATTTTTTTCATTTCCGGTTATGATTGGGTTTATCATGAAAATTAAAACAAAGACGCTGAACCTGGTGTTTGGTGGAATACTGTGCGTGTTGGCCGTTGCTGTGGTCAGCGGTGTATTAAATGGTAAAAACGGATTCGGTAAAGCGAACGGCGGAGCGGATTCCGGCGCCGATATTTCCATGAGTGTCACCCAGACCATTGAAGCAATTCTTCTTACGGAGAATGCGGTCTCAACGACGCCAACGATGGACTCAACGACCACCCCCGATAAATTACCGGATGTGAGTACAACAACGCCAACAGAGTTTGTCATTCCGGAATCATTTTACATCACCGGAATTTTGGGAACGCGCCAGTATTTTGCGCTGGGTTGTGAAGCCAGCGCGGCCGCCGATTGGGCTGGATATTTCGATGTGCTCATCTATGAATATGATTTTCAGCATCAAATGCCTTTATCCGATAATCCCGACCTGGGTTATGTCGGAGATGCCAAAGGACCCTGGGGGCAGGTACCGCCGTACGCTTATGGAGTACACGCTGAACCTGTGGCGGCGTTACTCCGCGAGTATGGATTGCCTGCAGTAGCGGGGAAGGGATTGACTCTGGATCAGATCCGCATCAAACTTGCCCAGTCCAAGCCTGTCATCGCCTGGGTGATTGGCAACATGACTGGCGGCGTTCCTGCAGAATATACCGACAAGCAGGGGAATAAAACCATCGTAGCGGCTTATGAGCATGTGGTCATTCTCACCGGGTATGACCAGGATTCCATCCGCTATATGAACAATGGAAAATTTTACGAAGTGCCCAACGATGTTTTTCTAAACTCATGGGGAGTCTTGGGAAACATGGCGGTGATGCATGAATAGGAGTGACGATTAATGGTAAATGAATTGGTAGTAACCAAAATTGGTTCGATCGCAGCAGAAGTACTCTCAAAAGGCGGAACGGGGAAAATTGGCGGGATCACGTCCAGGGGGGTGTTCATTCGCATTCGGGATAGGATTTTGTTCCTCACCAGCGAGGATTTTCGCAGTCCTTTCAACCTGACCATTTCAAGATTTGATCCCAGGCTGAACGAGTTGAAGCCGGGGGATCAGGTGATCATCCGCGCGGACGAACTATTTTTCCCTGACGTCATGCTGAAAGTCAAAACCGGATCAGCCGAGCTTTGGACCCCAACCATACCGGCACAGATGACTGCAGCGGTCAGCGATCAAGTTCTATTGGCAGAAAAATGGATCGCGGTTCTGTGTGAAAAAGATCCGAACAAGGGTTTTTTATTTCTAGCGGGAAACGGACACACTGATATTGATGTACTGCTTGTCCAACAGGCGCGCGAGGCTGTATCCGGAATGTTGGAAAGTTTCAAAAGGCGCGATCTCAAGGGATTTCTGGTCGCCGCAAATGGAATCATAGGCTCGGGCGGTGGTTTGACCCCTTCCGGTGATGATGTGTTGACCGGCTTCTTCCTTTACCATACCCGATATGACCAGGCTGCCGGAGAGGTACGTCCTTTCATTCAGGAATGGTGCACTGATATCGTGAAACTGGCTTACCAAAAGACGACCACCATTTCTGCCAACCGCCTCGAAGCGGCCGGACTGGGTATGGCGGAAGGCATCTTTTTGCAAATGATCGATGCGTTATTCGATCCCTCGATCCAATTGCCCGCCGATTTTTTTGACAGGTTGATCAACTTTGGCCATTCATCAGGGGTGGATACCTTTATGGGCATTTACTTTGGCGCGAAAAGTCTTTGCTGAAATGAGATTGCTGCATAAAAAAACAGGAGCCTTTATGGGGCTCCTGTTTTCGTTGTGCAAAATGACTAGACCAGAATTTCTTCCGGAACGATCATTTCTTCGTTGGCTTTGCGAACGGAATCGGGGACGTTGAAGTCCAGGTCCGCACCGGCCATCTGCTGAACGTACTTCTTGACCAATTGATCCCAGTAGGTCTTGGTGACGTAATACACACGGGCGCCGCCAAGTTCGTGCTGGACTTCCGGCCAAGGATAGGAAGGCTGAGCCATTCCGAGACCCCACCTGGACCAACCATTGTATGATTCATAGGTGGCCCACCATTCGGTGTTCTTGATCATTTCGAAGGCATAATAGGCTTTGGCGTAATACATCACTGCACCAATGCGGCCGCCGCGCAGGAGGGCCATGGTATGCAGGCTGATGTTGACTTTTTCGTTCATTACACGACCATTGGCAAATCCAGCCCATACACCGTCAATCAAACCAACGAGCTGATATGGATCTTTGAGGCGGTGGCGATACCAGCCAAGGATTTCGGAGTAGACACGGGCGCCAACGATGTCATAGAAGTCATGGTCGACATCCATGAGGCGTTTGACATATTCCATCATTTTTGGGGCTTCTTCACGGCGTGCTTCGCGGATATACAGCGTGCGGCCGTCTTTTAATTTCACCTGGGCACCTGGCCATTTGGGCAGGTCCATGGCAGGACCCTGAAGCAATGCCTCAACTTCGCGGGCATCGATTTCAAGGATTTCTTGACTTGCTTTTTCTGGAAGATCGAATTTCACAGGACTACTCCTCAATACAGTATAAGTTGCAGATTAAGCCATATTGGCTTTGCTTAACTTGTTCAGACGTTCAACGTGAGTGGGATCGTAGGGATCGCCAAATCTGGTCTTTGGCATGGCGGCTGCTTTTTTCATCAGTTCGTCATATTCCTTGTCGTCCACAAATGCAACTGCGCGGCCGATGGAGGCTTCGCCATCAACAAAGCGCCACGGGAAGAATCCAACTTCAACACGGCGATTGAGGAGCAGATCGATGTTACCGCCGAAGCATTCGGCGTGAATGATCTTCTGGGGGAAGAGATCGATGTGCATGAGCTGATATCTTTCCTCGGTGAAGAATTCTTCGATGGACATACCCAATTTCTTCTTGAACACATATTCAGCCTGCTTCGTCTGGCGGGGCATCCAGGTGCGGATGATGGTATTCATCGGGTGATCAGCGGATCCGCAGTCGACGGCGATCCAGCGCAGTTTCATTTTCTTGGCCCAATCGGCGAACTCCTGACCGGGGCCTGGATGTTTCACCATGTAGCGAACTTCGTCAGCAGTGGGCTGATCCCAGCCGAAATGGTGGTAGCCGGTATGAATGACGAGGATATCGCCTTCTTTGACTTCGACGCGATCAGTGATCATTTTGGAAGTATAAACATCATAGTCACCGCAAACATCGCTCAGGTCAACCACTGCGGCTTCATGCACCAGGTAATCCATGGGCAGTTGCGCCATGTCTCTACCGGGGGTGTAGAAGTGAATTTCACCATCGAGGTGAGTACCAAGGTGATTCGAGTGGGTCAATAATTGGCCGTTGGCGCCATTTGGTGCCAGGCGCTTGAAGTACTTTACCTGTAGGGGTTCGTATGTCGGCCATGGGGGAGTACCGATTCCCAACGGGATGGTTAGATCGAGCAGTTTCATAATATTTCTCCTTTAATAAAAATGTGTTTGAAAAATATTTACTGCATTGCCTTTACTTACTCTATTTTAACATTACTTTAAATATGGTTTTGAAGTAAAAACTTGGCGAACGGAATTGATTCGCCAAGTTTTTTCAACCGATATTATTGCATTACTCCAGTAATTACCATCATCTTATTAGTGAAGTAAAAGCGGGAAGATCATCTGGATCAAGATACCCGCGGCAAGTACCGAGGCAACCTGACCGGCGGCATTGGCACCCAGGGCATGCATGAGGATGAAGTTTTGGTTATCCACCTCAAGCGCGACCTTCTGCGCCAGGCGTCCGCTCATTGGGAAGGCGCTAATGGCAGCAGCTCCAACCAACGGATTGATCTTGCGGCCGGAAAGGGCGCAGACCAGCTTGCCGAAGAGAAGTCCGCCGATGGTATTCAGGGCAAAGGCAACCAAACCCAGGAGGAGCACACGCAGAGTACCGGTATTGAGGAAATCCTTGGCAACCATGGTGGAACCAATTGCCAGTCCCAGGAAGATGGTGCTTGTGTTGGTAATGGCATTTTTTGAAGTCTCAACCAAACCTTCGACCACTCCGGATTCTTTGATCAGGTTACCCAGCATCAGGGTGGCGATCAAAGGCGCGGCTTCGGGAAGGAAGATTGCGCCAATGACGGTCAAAACGATCGGGAACAGGATCACAGTCGTTTTGGAAACAGGACGCGGAGTATATTCCATGTGAATGCCGCGTTCAGCCTTGGTGGTGAAGAGGCGCATCAGTGGAGGTTGGATGATGGGGACCAGGCTCATGTAAGAGTAGGCGGTAACTGCAATGGCTGCAGCCAGGCCAGGGGTCTCGAACAATGAACCAAGTTTACCGTTCACGTAAATGACCGTGGGGCCGTCAATGGCGCCGATCATGCCAATGGCTGTGGATTCAGCAAGGTTGAAGCCGAGCAAGAGGGCGATGATCAAAGTGGCGAAAATACCCAGGTGGGCGAGAGCGCCCATGATGAACATGATGGGTTGGCTAAGCAGAGGGCGCAGGTCAAGCATGGCGCCGACGCCGAGGAAGATCAACAATGGGAACAATTCATTGCTGATTCCTGCGTTATAAAGCACAGTGAAAAAGCCCGTGCCCCCAATCATATTCGCGGCAACAGGGAGGTTGCCCAATAAACACCCGAAACCGATCGGTATCAGTAGGTTGGGTTCATAATCCTTGAAAATACCAAGGTACATGAGAAGCAAACCTATAGCTACCATGATCAGTTGTTGCCAGGTGATATCGAGGAGCCCTCCGAGAAGACCTGAAAAGTCGAAACCTGTCATGATAGTATCCTTTTCTCCTACTCGATGTCCATGAGGGGAGCGCCGTGGGGAACGCGTGCGCCTACGTTGACGTGAATGCGGGCAACGGTACCATCCTTGGGCGAGCGGATCACATTCATGGCTTTCATGGCTTCGATGACACAGATCTCATCGTTGGCTTTTACTTTCTGACCGGCCTGAACTTTGATGGAATTAATGACGCCGGGTAACGGGGCTTTAATGGTGCCAGGTCCGGCAGCAGCGACCGGGGCAGCAGCGGGAGCAGGAGCGGATGCTCTAACGGGGGCGGGAGCAGCGGCAGCTTTTACTGCAACCGGGGCGGTACCACCCACTTCTTCTGCACCGACTTTAAACTCTTCGCCATTGACCTTTACAGCAACTTCAGCCTGGCGGGGATCATCCAAGATCTCAACATCGTAAGTGGTATCTTTGATGGTGATTTTGTACTGAGTCATTTCGTTCTCCTAATAGTGGAAGATTGTGTTAACCGGCGTTGAAGACCAAATGCATACCAGGCATTGACTGTTTCGCCAGCGGATTCCGATGATACAACATTCATTTCCGCCTGTGCGCGAGCGATTGCCACAGCAATCGCAGCAGCCAGTGTAAGGTCGGTCTTCTTTTCTTCGACTGCGGCAGCCGCAGGTGCGGGGGTTTCTTCCACCGTACCTTCTTCTTCCGGTTCCTCTTTATCGACAATGAAACGTGTCATCAAGTACACGATCCCTGCCAACGCAGCCAGAACCAGGAGCAGCACTACAATGCCGATGCCGGATATTTTTAGCGCAAAATCTAACGTGCTTGTATCCATTATCCGTGTCCTTTCTGCTATAGCGGAATGTTTCCGTGCTTCTTGGCAGGAGTAGTTGTCTGTTTTGTCCTTAACATCTCAAGGGTAGCAATCAGTCTCTGGCGAGTTTCGTGAGGGAGAATAACCTCATCGATGAAACCTGCACCAGCGGCCTGGTAAGGATTGGAGAATTTGTCTTTATAATCTGCCACCAATTCGGCACGAATAGCTTTTGCTTCTTCAGGAGTCTTTTCCTTCAGTGCTCTTCCGTGAAGAATGTTCACGGCGCCATCTGCGCCCATGACCGCGATTTCAGCGGTAGGCCAGGCAAAGGCCATATCAGCGCGCAGGTGTTTGCTGCCCATCACGATATATGCACCACCATAGGCTTTACGGGTGACAACAGAGATCTTCGGAACGGAAGCTTCGGAGAAGGCATACAGGATCTTTGCTCCGTGGCGAATGATGCCGTTATGCTCGGTGGCTGTTCCGGGCATGAATCCAGGAGTGTCTACGAAGGTGATCACCGGGATATTGAAGGCATCGCAGAAGCGGACGAAGCGGGCGATCTTGTCTGAGGAATTCATTTCCAACGTGCCAGCCATCGATGCAGGCTGGTTGGCGGCAATTCCGATGCTTTCGCCGTTCAGGCGGGCAAAGCCGACCACTGCATTGGTGGCAAAATTTGCATGGACTTCGAAGAAGGAATCCTTATCCACAACGCGGTTGATCACATCTTTGATATCGTAGGTCTGGTTGGGATCGGTTGGAACGAGGGTATCGAGTTCTTTGTCAGCGCGGAAGGGGCTGTCATTGGTTGGAACGACCTTCGCAGTTCCGGCGTTGTTGTCGGGGATGTATTCCAGGATCTTGCGGACGATGGCAAAGGTGTCATCCTCGGTCTGGCCAACGAAGTGGGCTACACCGGAGATCGAGCTGTGCGTCACAGCGCCGCCAAGCGTTTCTGAATCAACGATTTCGTGAGTGACGGCTTTGATCACTTCAGGTCCGGTAATGTACATATTGCCCATTCCCTGGGTCATCACGATGAAGTCCTGCAAAGCCGGGGAATAGACACCACCACCGGCGCAGGGTCCCATAATGACACTGATCTGAGGCACGACACCCGAAGCCTGGACGTTGCGGTAGAAAACTTCACCGTATGCATATAGGCTCCAGATACCTTCCTGGATGCGCGCGCCGCCGCCGTCGTTGATCCCGATAATGGGCACGCCGGCGCTCATTGCCATTTCCTGGACACGGGCAACCTTTTCTCCAGAAACTTCACCAAAGGAACCACCCATAACAGTAAAGTCCTGTGAGAAAACGCAAACTTTGCGCCCGTTGATGGTACCAAAACCGGCTACCATACCGTCACCAGGGATTTTGTCCTTATCCATACCAAAATCAGTATGGCGATTGATCATCATCCCGTTAAGTTCCTGGAAGGAGCCTTTATCCAGCAGGGCGTCAATGCGTTCGCGAGCGGTCTTTTTGCCTTTTTCATGCTGTGCGGTAATGCGTTTTTCCCCACCGCCCAACTTGCTTTTTTCGCGAAGCTCTTTAAGCTTCTGGGTTGCATCGAACTCAACCTTGGCTTCTGGTTTTTCTTGCGCCATTACTACCTCCATCTATATATTTTTGGAAATGATATTTACCATCCCTAAGTTTAAGATTGGATGGTTGGTATATCAAGTGATACATATAGTAACAAATTCGGTTGATTGTCATGTAAAAAAAAGACCAAATTAACAAAAAACATGTGGAAACCCTTCGATTTTCACATGTTTTTCAGGATACAGGACCTCTCTTACTCGCGTTTATATGGTTTTAACAAGGCGGCCGGGTAGGAAGCGTTGCGGCCTGCCAGGGTTAGCGCCAATATGGTGACGATATATGGAAGCGCCAGGAAGAGCTCGTACGGCATTTTAATACCCGTAAGCTGCAGCCTGGATTGCAAGGCCTGCACACCTCCGAAGAGAAGGGCGCCCCAGAGAACCTTGACCGGGTGCCAGTTGCCGAAGATGATGAGAGCAATGCATACCCAACCTCTTCCGGCAACGATGCCGAAGGTGAAGGAACCCAGCTGTGCAACGGATAAATAGGCTCCACCTACGCCCATCAACGCACCGCCAATGACAAGGGCGATCGTTCTCAGCCGATAGACGTTAATTCCTGCTGCGTCGGTGGCTTCGGGGTTGTCTCCAACCGAACGAATGTTCAGACCAAAATTAGTGCGGAAGAGCACCCACCAGATGATCGGTACCAATGCGATCGCAATGTAGGTTAAAGTATATTGCGAGAAGATCGGACCGAGGACCGGGCTATTCGGGAAAATGCTCAATTGCTGGAACGGCTGGATGGAAGGAAGGATGCGGTTTTCTCCAAAGATCAACCGGAAGCCAAACAAGGATAGCGCCGTCATCAGCAGCGTAATTCCCAAACCTGAGACGTGCTGGTTGACACCGAGCCTGACAGAAAGGATGCTCATCAGGAATCCGGCAATCATGCCACCGATGAGGGCGAAGAGAATCCCAAGCCAGAGCGAACCGGTTAACGACGCGCCAGTAAAACCAACGAACGCGCCCCAGAACATGGTCCCCTCTATTCCAAGGTTGAGAATGCCTGCCCGCTCACAGAAAAGCTCACCAAGCGTGGCAAAAATAAGCGGTGTGGCAATGCGCAATGTTGCCGCAATTAGATCAATAACGAAATCTCCCATAATTATTGCCTCTTGATTCGGTAATTTTGGAACAGGAGCATGCCCAGGGTGACCAGGAGGAGGGTGGATTGCACCACATCTCCCAGATAGACAGGGACACCCAGAACGCGGCTGACCGTTTGAGAGCCGGTATCGATCAACCCGATGAACATGGCTGCAACGGTCACGCCGATCGGATTCAATCCTCCGAGGGTGGCCACGATAATTCCGGTATAACCATAACCACCCGAAAGTTCACTGATGAGATGGTAATGAATTCCCGCGATCTCGCTTACCCCTGCCAGACCGGCAATTCCGCCGCTGACCAATGCGGCGATCAACATTGTCTTATTCACATTGATACCGGCAAACTGGGCACCGACTTTGCTGGCACCAACTGCTCTCATTTGCAATCCAAGAGGGGTTTTCTTGACCACAACATACACGATGATGACCACCACCATGGCGATGACGAAGCCCAGGTGAAGACGCGATCTGGGGATCAATTGAACAAACCTTGCCGCTTCAAAAAATTCCGGTGATTTTGGCCAACCGGTTTCTGGATCGCGCCAAGGGCCGTTCAAGAGCGCCGAGATGAAATACATAATGACGGAATTCATCAACAGTGTGGTCACCACCTCATCGACTTTCAGTCTGATCTTGAGGAGTGCGGGAATCAGTGCCCACAACATGCCTGCGATGAAGCCCAAAACGAGCATCAGCGGCACGACTGCGATGGCTGGCAGTTTGGTGAAGGTTGCTCCGACCCATGCCGCCGCTACCGCTCCGGCATAAAGCTGTCCTTCAGCACCGATGTTGTAATAACCGGACGTGAAGGCAAAAGCCACGGCAATGCCCGTAAAGATCAGTGGTGTTGCCTTGACCAATACTTCCAATGCGGAAAATTTGGAGGATAACGGCACCACGATGAAGTTGTAATAGGCTGTAAAAGGATTGGCTTTTGCCGCGATGATTAAAATCGAGGTGAGAATAAATGTAACCAGAACCGCCACCACGGGAATTAGCGCTTTGGTCCACATGGGTGCGGGAGTTCGTTCCAGTTTAAGTTTGATCACGATAAGACCTCCATGCCTGAAAAGTACACTAACATGCGCCAGCCATCATCAACCCGATCTTCTCGGGTGTGGCTTCAGCGGCGGGAATGATGCCTTTGATACAACCTTCATAGATCACGGCAATACGGTCGGAGAGTGCCAGAACCTCATCAAGATCCTCCGATAAGAGGACAACGGCGGTGCCGCGGTCTCTCTCATCCAGGAGGCGCTTGCGAACATATTCTGTCGCCCCCACATCAAGACCACGCGTGGGCTGCGAGGCGATCAACACTTTTGGATTGCGCGACAGAGCGCGAGCCAGCACCACCTTTTGCATATTCCCACCGGAGAGTTTCCTTAGCTGATCGTTGGGAGAAGCTTTGATCTGGAATTCCTTGATCTTCTCAACGGCTTCCTGGTTGATCTTCTTGCGGTCGAGAAAGCCCTTATGGGTGAAGTTCGGCAAGTTTTCCAAAGCCAGGTTTTCCGCCACGGTGAGGTCGCCAACAATGCCTTCATGCCTGTCTTGCGGGGTTCTACCCACACCGGCATCGGAGATCTCTCCAGGCGAAAGGTGTGAAATATCCTTTCCTTCCAGCTTGATGGAACCTTTGTGAGGTGAAATCAAACCAGTCAACACCTGGGTGAGTTCCCCCTGTCCATTTCCTGAAACACCGGCAATGCCCAGGATCTCACCTTTGCCTACGTCAAAGGTCACATTCTTTAAAATATCATGTCCCTGTTTTCCCTCGAGAGTAATCCCGGCGACCTCATAGATCGGTTTCCCCGTCTTGCGAGAGCCCTGGCGGGTGATTCCAAAGGTTTCACGCCCTACCATCATTTTTGCCAGCTCAACCTGGGTGGTATCACATTTTTTTACTGTACTGGTAACCTTACCGTCACGTAAAACGGTGATCCTGTCACAAACAGCCATCACTTCGATAAGCTTATGGCTGATAAATACCACTGAAAGTCCGTTCTTAACAAGACGAACAAGCGATTCGAACAAGACATCCACTTCCTGCGGGACGAGTACCGCAGTCGGCTCATCCATGATCAGGATATGTGCATTGCGATAAAGTGCTTTCAGGATCTCGACTCTCTGTCTTTCACCGACCGAGAGGTCTTTCACGTATGCTGATGGGTTCACCAAAACGCCGTACTTTTCAGAGGCTTCAATTACCTTCTTTTCAATCTCTTTTTGTGAGATCACCAAACCTTCGTTGTATCCGAGGACAATATTTTCGGCAACGGTAAGGGTTGGAACGAGCGTAAAGTGCTGGGTGACCATTCCAATTCCTGCAGCAATGGCTTCTTTGGGAGATAAAATATTTACTTTTTTTCCATCAACCAGGATCTCTCCACAATCGGCTTTGTACAATCCGTAAAGGATGCGCATCAATGTGGTTTTCCCGGCCCCGTTTTCCCCCAGAAGGGCATGTATCTCTCCTTCTTCCAGGCAAAAATGGACATTTTGATTGGCATGAACGGTGCCGAATGTCTTACAGATGTCCTTCATTTCGACTGCTAACATAATCCATCCTTCCCAATGAAAATCCAAGAGGCTGTAAAAATTCAGGCGGCAGCGCCTAGGCACTGCCGCCCCTCTTGAATAAATTAATTTACAGCTTTCGGCTGAGCTTCATCGATGGGTACACGGAAGAGGCCGGACTTGATGGCTTCTTCTTTGGCTTTGACAGCCGCAAGAATTTCAGCGGGGACCTTGCTGTCATTACCGTGATAGTCGGCCAACGTTGCGCCGCCCAACGCCATCATATTGAAGTCCTTGAGATCCATGGCGGTGAAGGTTTTCGCCTTGACCTGGGCAACAACGTATTCAACGGTTGGGGTCATGTTCCAGACGGGTCCGGTGATCACGTATTCGGGAGCGATTTCGTTCTGGTCGCTCATGTTGCCGAAGACGTAGACACCCTTTTCAGCAGCAGCTTCGATTACACCAGCGCGCTCGGCATACAGAACATCTGCGCCAGCGCTGATGTGAGCCAACGCCTGTTCCTTGGCGGTGGCAGGATCGAAGAATGAGTTGATGAAGGAGACCAGAACCTGGGCTTCGGGATTCGTTTCCTTGACACCGGCAATGAAGGCATTGACCAGGCGGTTGACTTCGGGGATGGGGACGGCTGCCACAACACCAACGGTGTTGGTCTTGGTCAGGCCACCGGCCAGCATACCGCAAAGATAAGCAGGTTCGTGAATCCAGTTATCGAAGACCGCCAGGTTGGGAGATACGGGACCGAGTTCGGAGCCGAAGGCGAAGGCGATTTCAGGATAATCTTTGGCAACGCGGCGAACTGCTTCTTCGTTTACGAAGGCATCGCCCATGATCAGGTCAGGTTTCTGCTGTTCAGCAACTTCGCGCAGCACTCTTTCCATATCACCGGAATAGCCGATATCCTCAGTATAGGTATATTCGATCAATCCGGATTCCTTGGCTTTGTTAAGCGCATCGTGAATGACACCGTCCCAGGGTTCCTCAATTGGGGTAGCAAAGGCGCCAAACACTTTTAACTTGCCGCTGGTTGTTCCAGCATTTCCACCTGCACAACCGGCAATCAGGCTGGCAATCATCAAGATGGCCACGATGAATGGAATTAACGACTTTTTAGACATGTTTTCTCCTTCTATATGATTGTAAGATTTGCCAACACGAAAAAACGATAAGAAATCCTGAAATGTCTCCTCCTTTCCTCTGATTAAATAATCTTAGCATATCTCGCTGGTCAGATTGAACATCTATGAACAATTTTCACAGTGTTATTGAACATGATACAGGATTTTGTGCATATTGATTTCCGACCATTGATTCTGTAAAGATTATAAAAAAGCAACGCTTTATGAATTTGCTTTGATAATTTCGTCCATTCGTTGCTGGTCAACGAGCTTGCCTTGGCTGATCACATAAGCCGGTTTTTCATGGAAGCGCAGCGCTTCGAGCACATTGGGTTGATCGAGGACGACCAGGTTGGCGGGTGCGCCGACTTTGATCTCAAAATCTTTGAGACCGATGCAGCGTGCAGCGTCTTTGGTGACCATTGTATAAAGGGTTTCCATGTCTTCCCGGGTGGTGAACCAGAGCAGGTGAGAATCCAGGAAGGCGACCTCGAGCATGTTATTGCGTCCATAAGGATAATAGGCATCCGAGATGTCATCCTGACCAAGGCAGACAAGCACGTTCTCGTCCAATAATTCGCGCACGCGGGCGTGCAGTGGTCCGGTATGCGGATCGCTGACCACTCCCATTCCAGCCATCTTGAGAAGGGCAGCCAGTTTCTGCAGGTATGGTTTTGGATAAAGAGCCATGGCGCGTGCATGGTGCGCCAGAGATCTGCCCTGCCAGCCGGTTTTGATGGTTTCCAGCGCCATGACTTCCAGAGAACGCAAACCGTTATCGCCGGCGTCATCCACCAGCATGGAAACAGGTTTGTTGTATTCCTTGGCGAGTTGGAAGCAAATACGAATATGTTCGGCAATATCGGCATCGGTGTACTCGATCCAGGGAATACCGCCCACCACGTCTGCACCCAGGTCCATGGCTTCACGCATCAGCTTCTCAGCACCAGGTTCACGCACCAAACCATCCTGGGCAAATGCCACAACCTGGATGTCCACGATCCCTTTGAATTCTTCACGGGCTTTGATCAGTGCTTTAACACCCTCGAGTTTGGCTTTGGAGTCCACATCGGCAAATGCCCGGATGTGCGTACAACCGTAACGACCGGCCAGGGCGCAAGCTTTACGAACGTTCTTGATGATCCACTTCTCGTCGTAATTATCTTTGACCTTGGCAGCCAATTCGATGGCGGTCATTGCTTTACCCATGTCTGCACCGTGATAATCCTTTAATGCAGACTCATCCATCATCATCAAGGTGTATACCTTGCAGAGGTGCAGGTGGGTGTTCACAAAGGATTCGGTAACCAGGTTGCCGGCGGCATCAATTTCTTTCGGCGCTTTTCCATCGATCCTGTTTTCAATACGGACGATCTTCCCGCCGTTGATGGCGATATCTTTCTTCGCGGTCGGGTCATGGCGCAACACTGCATTGCGGACGATCAATTCATATTGCTCTGTCATTTGTTCTCCTTCATCAACGAATACGTTTAATATTTTAAAAATATGCCGGTATCGGAATACCGGCATATTTAACAAAAACCATCATTTCACGATCCCTGCATCCAACATTGCCAGGTAGATCTTCTCGGATGAGAACGGAGGACTTTGCAGCCGCTGACCGGTGGCTGCATAAATTGCATTACCGAGCGCTGCAATGGTAGGCACCATTGGGTGCTCTCCAACGCCGCGGGCACCCCACGGACCGTCGTCCTGCGGCACCTCAACAAAGGGTACCTCGAGTGGGAAATTCACATCCGGGGCGGTGGCGATGCGGTAATCCACAAAGCTCGGATTGGTCATCACGCCTTCGCGCAAGCGAATCTCTTCGAACATGGCCGAGCTCAATCCCTGGATAAAACCGCCTTCGATTTGCCCCTTGACCAGTTCGGGATTGATGGCTTTCCCTACATCGAATGCTGCCGCAGCCCTGATGACGTGGATCTTGCCGGTGCTCTTTTCGATTTCAATATCCAAACCTTCACAACCAACGGTATAGTGCACCACAGCGCGCGGGCCTTGACCGGTTTCGAGGTCCAGGTTGGTAATGTATTGGGGCATGAAGGAACCGCGCCCGACGATGGGGCCGCCGATCCAACCCTGGTTGTTTTCCCGTGGCAAACCATAGATGACCAGGTTGGCCAATGGGGTTTCCCTTTCGCTCTTATAGGAAACGATCACACCGTTGATGATATCCAGGTCTTCCGGTTTTTCCTTCCAGGCTTCGGCTGCAACGTCCAAAATTTGCCTGCGGGCATCGGCTGCTGCGGCACGGACAGCATTTCCCATGCTCCAGGTGAGGCGGCTGGCAACCGTCTGCCATTCGTAGGGGCTGTATTGGGTATCCACGGGACCGGCGATGCGCACATCTTCGTACTTCACGCCCAGGGCAGCCGCAGCCATTTGTGCCATGACGGTGAAGGTGCCCTGTCCGAGCTCCTGACCGCCAAGGCCGACCGTCACCTTTCCGTCTTCAGCCAGTTCCACCCAGGCGCTCGAGCCGGGGTTGGGCGAGGTGGCAGGGGCTTTCCACGCGATCGCGATGCCCTTGCCGCGCAGGCGGTCTGGAGAAGTGGGGGTTTCTTTTTTAGAGAACTCGATCGATTTGGCGACATTGTCGATGCATTCCTGAATACCGTTGGCGTGCATGGTCATACCGGTGACGACGATATCGCCTTCGGAAATGGCATTTCGTTTAAGGAAAGCAACGCGGTCGATGCCGGCTTTTTCGGCGAGTTCATCGATCGCCTGGTCAATACCGGTGTGCAATTCAGACATGCCAAAGCCGCGATAAGCACCGCCGATGGGGTGGTTGGTGTAAACGCAAATGGAATCTGTTTCGATGTTCGGGATATCATACGGGCCGGAGCTGGAATACCCGGCGGCGCGCACGACATTGGCGCCGTATTCGGTGGATGCGCCGGCATCCCAGTACATCACATTCTTGAGTGCGAGAATGTTGCCATCCTTGTCGCAGCCGACCTTGACGTGCGCGGTCATTCCCTGGCGCACGAAGTTGGTATAGAATTCTTCTTCGCGGGTGAGTATTAATTTTATTGCCCAACCCTTGCACTTGGTGGCGAGGGCGGCCGGGATGGCTTCCATGGTCACGCCAGCTTTTGACCCAAAACCACCGCCAACCAGGGGGGCGATCACCCGCAGGTCGGTTTGCGTGATATGCAGAGCCTGCGAGATAATGTTTCGCTGTGCGAATGGGGATTGAGAGGAGGCCCAGATCGTCAGTTTCCCTTTTTCGTCCATCTTGGCAACAGCGACATGGGTTTCAATGGGAACGTGCTGGATGTGAGGTACTTTATAAATGCGTTCAACGATATGGGCGCATTGTTTCCAGGCTTCTTCACAATTGCCGCGGCGGATCTTGAAATGGTTGGAGATGTTAGTGCCTGGTTTGGGGAAAAGGTAATTTGGACAATAATACTCACCCAATTTCGGATGAATCAAGGGGGCTTTTTCTGACACGCCGAACTCAGCGTCAAAAACTGCCTCTAAAACCTCGTACTCCACCTCGATCAGTTCACATGCCTTAATGGCAATCTCATCGTTGACCGCTGCCACGGCAGCGACGGGTTCACCAATGAACCTGACGCGGTCCAAGGCAAAGATGGTCTTGTCTTTCAAATACAGCCCCATGCGTTCGGGAAAATCTTTCCCGGTAGCGATCACTTTAACGCCGGGGAGTTTCTCAGCTTTGCTGGTATCGATACTTTTAATGAGCGCATGCGGATGCGGACTGCGTAACACGCGGGCATAGAGCAGCTTGTTGCCAAACTGGAGGTCATCAACATAGGTTGCGGTACCAGTCACTTTTTCATATACATCATTGCGTAGAAAATTTGCACCGATCGGGCTGGAGGGTTTTTCTTTTGATTTCACGTTTGCCATATTACGGCTCCTTTGAGGATATTTCGTATCCTGTAACTTTTCACTGTATCTGAAGAATTACAACTTTGCTGCTTCTTTAACAGCTTCGACAATACGGAAATAGCCCGTGCATCGGCACAGGTTACCGACGATCGCTTCTCTGATCTCTGCCTCAGTGGGATTGGGATTGCGATTCAGCAGGGCGGTAGCCGAAATCATCATGCCCGGTGTGCAGAAACCGCACTGCACGCCGCCGGATTTCATGATGGCTTCCTGAACCCTGGTTAATTTGCCATCCTTGGCCAATCCTTCTACGGTAACGATATTGGCACCATCACACTCCGCTGCCAGCACCATGCAGCTGTTCACCGGTTCTCCGTTCATTAGAACTGTACAGGCACCGCATTCACCGGCTGAACAACCGTTCTTTGTTCCGGTCAATGAAAGTTTATTGCGGAGCATTTGAAGCAAGGTCATATTTTGGGGAACATCCACCGTTTCAACCAGATCATTGACGGTGAGGGAAATTCTTTGAAAAGACATTTATACCTCCTAAGGTACAAACAACCGGTGCCGGCTATTTGCTGAGTTTATTCCAAACTTCCGTGATCGCTTCTCGTGTCAGGTTGCGCACCATATATTTGCGATAACGTGCAGAACCGCGCACGTCATCGATGGGCGTGACAGATTCCATAGCCACTTCTGCGGCGGCCATTATGGTTTCGGGAGTGATCTTCTTTTCAGACAGGACGGCTTCTGCCTTTAATGCTTCGAAAGGTATCGGAGCCACAGAGGCCAATGCAATCCTGAATGTAAAACCGGAAGGAGATTTGCTGTTGGGGTAACCCAAGACGGTAACGCCGACAATGGAAAGATCGCCGATCGAATTGCGTCCGAGCTTTTTGTAAACCCCAGCCATGCCTTTTGGAGGAAGCGGCAGGGTGATGGACGTCACCACATCGCCGGGTTTTAGAACAGTGCGTCCAGGAGCGAGGAAGAAAGCATTCAGAGCAACTTCACGTTTACCCTCAATACCGTGAATATTCAAAATACCGTCAAGCACCATGCAGGTTCCGATGGTGTCACCTGCCGGAGAAGCATTGCAAATGTTGCCAACGATCGTGGCGCGGTTGCGCAACTGGTAGCTGGCGACGGATCGCGCCGCTTCGGCCAGGTTTGGATAATGGGCAAGAACATCTTTATTGGCAGCCACTTTATTCATGGGGACTGCGGCGCCGATGGTCAAGCCTTTTTGGGGGTCAAATGATAATTCTTTTGTACCGTCCAGTCCTTTTATGTCGACAAGGTAATCGAGCTTCAATACCCCGTCGCGCAGGCGAACGAAGCAATCCGTTCCTCCGGAGAACGGCTTTGCCGTACCATCGTGTTCTGCCAAAAATTTGCTGGCATCAGCGAGGGTGGCGGGTTTTACATACTCTAGCTCTGGTAGTCCTGGATGAGGATTGATCATAGTATGTCCTGTCTTTCGTGGTTTTTGTCAAGCCTTTAACGCGCATTCCGCACTCTGGATCCTATACATGTAAAAAACAGGTTGATCCATAGCGAAGAAAAAAAATAAGAATAACTTTATGGGGGAATTCTTGTAACACTCAGCACTTGCTGAACTGGTTCACCTCACTTTCTAGTTTACTGGGTATGAAGCTTAGTTAAAGGTAAAAATGATGGTGGACGCGCTGCTTATATGGTTGTTATATTTCTATTGTAGAGTTGATGATAGCATGAAAAAAAAATGAATTCAAGGAAAAATCCCCATTTTGGGAGTAAAAGGGGATGAATGTAATAATCTGCAACGAGTGAAAATGAAAAATTACAAGTAAGTGATTTTTCATTGGTTGGAAATATGTCTTGAGTCACTTACCGAATTCCTGAGCTATCCATATACTTTAGCCGAATTTTGAGGATGACGAGGAAAATAATACGTGAAAAATCAAATTGCGGTAATTACAGACAGTACCAATGACCTCCCAAAAGAATACATCGAAAAATATGATATTCGGGTGGTTCCATTGACCATCGTCTGGGGAGACGAACAGTACCTGGATGGCATTGAGATCACCCCTGAGGAATTTTATTCCAGATTGGGGACGATCCCCCAGCACCCGACGACTTCGCAGCCTGCACCGCGAGATTTTTTGACGGCATTTGATCGAGCACGGGAAGATGGGGCCAGTGAAATACTGGTGATCACCATCAGCGGAGCAATGAGTGGGACCATCGAATCGGCTCGTGCCGCAGCGGAAAATTACCCGATCCCGGTGCATATTATCGATTCGAAATCCAATTCGATGAGCCTGGGTTGGGAGCTCCTGGCTGCAGTGCGCGTGCGGGAGACCGGCGCGGGGATCGAGGAAATGAAAGAAGCCGTGGAGGCGGTGAGAAACAACCTTCATTACCATATTGTGCTGGATACCCTGGAATACCTGGTTAAAGGAGGGCGTATCGCCGGCGCAGCGCGATTCGTTGGAAATGTGCTCAACATCAAACCCCAGATCCGCGTAAATCACCACACCGGATCGGTCGAAGCCGGCGATATTTCGCGAACCCGCAGAAGTGCCATCGACGCTTTATATCGAGGCTTCTTCAAAAAGTTGGATTTAACAAAAGGTCTTCATGTCGCCGTCCTGCACAATGCTGCCCAGAGGGAAGCCGAGGAACTCGCCGCAAAAATAAAGGAAGAGTTGAACCCGAAAGAGCTGATCGTGACCATTGTATCGCCTGTCCTGGGAGCGCACACCGGTCCCAAGGCGATCGCCTTATGCGGCTACTCTGAACCGTAAAAAACCATTAATAATGTGTAAATTGAAAAGGCTTTTGCTTGCCTTTTCAATTTTTTTAATATATGATTAATTTTGCGTTTAGGAAAAACGCAAAATTCTGTAACGGTTTCTTAACGGAGGAGAAAAGTGAAAAAGACATTGTTTGTTTTGTTGTCGGTGGTGGTTCTGAGCGCATTAGTTTTGAGCGCCTGCGCCACCCCAACTGCCGCTCCCACGGCAGCTCCTACGGAAGCTCCGGCCACCGAAGCCCCGGTCGTGGTCACGACTGAGGCCCCCACCCCGGAACCCCCGACCCCAACCCCGCCGCCCGATCCGGTGTGTACGTTAATGGAAAATCCACCGGTTGTGGAAGCAGGCAAATTGGGTTCACCTGAAATGCCGATTGTCATCGCTTTTGTACCCTCTGGCGATACGGGAAAGATTACCAAAGCTGGACAGGGAATTGCTGACTGCTTGAACAAGATGACCGGTCTTTCCTTCAAGATCGAAGTCGGCACGTCAATGGCTGCCTCCATTGAAGCCATGGGTGCCGAAAAAGCCCAGGTTGGTTTCCTCAATACCTTCTCTGCCTTACTGGCGCGCGCCAAATATCCTGGCATCACGCCCTCCCTGGTCAACGTCCGCAAGTACACCCCTGGCGGCGAACTCGACCCAGATTTTGCGCTTGCAGGTGAGATGGAACCATTCTACAAAGCCGAGTTCATTGCTGGCGCTGATACCGGCATTACCAAACTGGAAGATGTAAAAGGCAAGAAATTCTGCTTCGTGGATGCCAATTCCACTTCCGGATACGTGATCCCTAATATTCTCTTCAAAGCAGCAGGTCTTGATCCTGAAGCTGATTTCACTTATCAATTTGCTGGTGGACACGACAAAGTAGCCATTGCCGTCTACAACGGCGACTGTGATGCCGGTGTTGCCTATACCGACATCCTGACCGATGAATCCGCTGATCTGAAAGCCACCTATCCCGATATTGCCGAGAAGGTGAAGATCTTTGCTGTTTCCGACCGCATCCCCAATGATGGTGTCCAGTTCATTGCCAATTTTGATCCCACTTACAAAGCTGCCATCATCAAGGGCTTGCTTGCGATGACCCAGGATCCAGGCGGAAAATATCTCTTAAAGAGTCTGTACTCCATCAATGGCTACATCGAAGTTCAGCCGGATTACTATCAACCATTCCTTGAAATCCTCAAGGCGGCTGGCGTTGATCCCGCGGAGCTCGTCAAGTAATTTACGGGTGTTCCATCACAGGCAGGTCGATTGACCTGCCTGTTTTTTATCTCATTCTTTCTTGTATAATGAAAATTGCATTTTATCTCTAGCGAAGGAATTGAATCATGTTAATTGTTAAAGATCTGGTCAAGACCTATCCAAACGGGACACAGGCATTAAAAGGCGTCAGTTTCCAGGTGGAAGATGGTGAATTCCTGGCGGTGATTGGACTTAGCGGATCAGGCAAATCGACCCTACTTCGATGTATCAATCGCTTGATTGAGCCAACCTCTGGCACGATCACATGGAACGACATCGATATTACCGCTGCCAAAGGTAAAGAGATACGTAAGATTCGGCGCCAGATTGGTATGATTTTCCAACAATTCAACCTGGTCAAGCGATCCAGCGTTAACATTAATGTGCTCTCGGGTCGCCTGGGTTATGTTTCAACATTACCCAGTTTATTCCATAGTTTTTCACACTCGGATTTGGAAAGAGCCAAGGACAACCTTGCCATGGTTGGTCTGGAGGATAAGGCTCACGTCAGAGCCGATTCGCTTTCAGGCGGTCAGCAACAGCGCGTTGGAATTGCGCGAGCCTTGATGCAGGAACCCAAGATCATTCTGGCAGATGAACCCGTGGCCTCCCTGGATCCAGTCCTGGCTCACTCCATATTAAAATATCTCGAGCAGTTGAACAAAGAACGCGGGATCACGGTTTTATGCAGCCTGCATTTTCTAGACCTGGTTCACCGTTATGCCACCCGGGCAATCGCCCTGAAGGATGGGAAGGTGGTTTTTGAAGGTTTGCCGAGTGAGATCGATGATAAGCAATTCAAGGAAATTTATGGTCAAGATGCAGAACGCATTGAGATCAGTTGAGATGATGCGAGGAGAGTAGAATCATGACCTCATCTTCTCAACTTAGTGGAAAATCCAGCCCTATGCGGTTTATCGCACCAGTTCTTTCTCTTGTGGTACCTGGCTCCGGGCAGGTGGTTCTGAAAAAAACATGGCGGGGTATCGCCCTGTTCATTATTACTGCGGTTTTAACATTTCTAGTTCAATGGGGGTATGTAAATTTTGAAATTGGTAAAATCTCCATCGGTGCGTTGACAGCGTCCTGGTTGTGGATCCCGCTGGGTTTGTTTTGGCTCTGGAACGTCTGGGATGCTTATAACCTCGCAGCACAGAAACCAGCGCCAACCCTGCTTGCCCTGTTGTTGGCTTCCAGCGTACTTTTTACCATTGCTTGGGTGATGACGGATGTTAAATTGGACCGCCTGGTAACGCGTTTCGATGCGGCGAAAACAGTATCTACGAAAGTGATCAACCCGGATTATTTCCAGGTCTATAAGGACGGGGAATATGAAGTTTGCGGGTGGAGTTGCCTTTGGGATTATGCCACTGCGAAAATCAGCGGCAAAAAAGCCCCATTGGTTCGAGTTTCGGATAACGTTGGGGATATTTTTGGCAGGATGGGAACAAGAACTGCCACCTGGTGGGATAAACTATTCAAAGGGATTCGAATCGGGGAGAGGATCCCGGGTTTCGAAACCGGTAAATTAATCGAGACGATCGCAATTGGTTTAATGGCAACCTTGTTTTCCACCATACTTGCCATTCCTGTCAGTTTTTTGGCGGCGCATAATATCATGCGGCATGTTCCGGGGGGAACTGTAATTTATTACATAGTCCGAACACTCTTAAACATTGTCAGAGCCGTTGATACGGTTGTATGGGGGCTGCTGATCATCGTTTGGGTTGGATTGGGGTCGTTTGCGGGGGTGATTGCCCTGACCATTCACTCGGTAGCGGCGCTCGCCAAACTCTACTCCGAGGAAATCGAGCATATCGATCCAGGCCCGGTGGAGGCAATCGAAGCCACAGGCGGGAATTTCTTCCAGGTCATTCGATATGCTGTCATCCCGCAGATCATCCCCTCATTTCTCTCGTATACACTTCTCCGTTGGGATATCAACATGCGTTCCGCAACGGTAATCGGTTTTGTGGCAGGCGGAGGAATTGGTTTCTTCGTTCTGGAAACCATTCGCGTAGGTGGTTATCAGCAATACGCTGCCGCCTTATGGGCGGTGGCAGTGGTGATCATTTTGGTGGATACCATCAGCAGCAGGTGGCGTAACCGGATCATGGAAGACAGACCGAGATCAACACAGAAGAATGCCTGGACAAAGGTTCGAACCTGGATCTACATTTTTCTTGGATTGGCGGTATTCATTTACTGCTGGAATGTAACCCAGATCAACCTCAAGAATCTTTTCAATCCCGGACCAACCTTTGGCAGGCTGCTAAAGGATTTTGTCTCGATCGATCTTTCGAAATCTGTTTTGAGCACGGTGACCAAGCAAATGGTCACCACAGTAATGCAGGCGTTGCTGGCAACCGCAGTTGGGGCAATTGTTGCCATTCCATTTAGCTTTCTTGCGGCGAAAAACCTTACCGGAAAAAGCAAATTCTCTGCCTGGATCTTTGTGATTACCAGGGGAGTATTCAACGTACTGCGGTCGATTGAAGCCCTTTTATATGTGGCGATCTTCGTTTATTGGGTGGGGATCGGCCCGTTTGCGGGAATGCTGGCACTCGCGATCACTACTTTTGCGCTCATCGGAAAATTATTTTCCGAAGCCATCGAGAATATCGATACCGGCCCGATCGAGGCAGTGGGCGCTACAGGCGCGAACAAACTGCAAATGATCAGTTATGCCATTGTTCCTCAAATCGTTCCACCTTTTCTCTCTTATCTAATTTACCAATGGGATATCAATATCCGCATGGCAACCATCATCGGGTTCGCTGGCGGTGGCGGCATCGGTCTGACTTTGAACAACTATTTTGGCAGCCTGCAGTATCACAAGGCCGGTACGGTGGTAGCCATCATCGTAATCGTGGTGGCGATTCTTGATTTCACCAGCGCCAAGATCAGGGAGAAGTTTGTTTAACTGGACAAATTGCGACCGAAAAACAGGCCGGCAAATTTGCCGGCCTGTTTTTCGCCCAACCCAAAAATGTTCAACATGCTTATAAAATTCCCGACAGGGTGTAATACCACATGCCGAAATATTCTTTGAGTGTCTTGGTCACCGCGGATAAGTGGGTATAGGAAGGCAGGAGATTGATAAAGAATTCTTCCACCGTGGGGTGCCAGAGTTTCTCCCAGCCCTTTTCGGTGATGCTGATGTCGGTTGGCGCAGGGATTACCGGGCAGCCTTGACCTTCGAACAAAGCCACCGCCCTGGGCATGTGAAATCCAGAGGTGACCAGGATCACGCGCTTGTATCCTTGCTGCCGGATATACTCGCAGCCATATTTGGCATCTTCCGCCGTGTTGCGCGACTGGTCGAGGATCGCAAGGTCTGCGGCAGGCACTCCCATCATTTCCATCAAGATTGCCATGTCCTTTGCGGGTGAGGAAGAGGATTCATCCCAGAAATCGACATCGCCGCCGCTGAGAAGAATTTTCGGGGCAACGTTTTCAAGATAGAGTTTGGCGCCATACAAGACTCGGTCACCGGCGGAATTGACTTCCACCATGCTGCGCGGATAAATATCCGGTTCAGTGCCGCCGCCTAAAACAATGATGGCGTCGGCGGTGACATCTTTGGCCAACGGCGGGTATTTCCATTCCAGCGTCCTGGTAAAGCTTAGGGCGACATACTTGTTTCCAGCGATCAATAGAATGACGAACCCCAGGATTAAAAAGGTTTTACTCAGCCTGCGTTTTTTCCAGAACACAAGGGTAAGAACCATGAGCAAGGTGATCAAGCCGGTAGGGTAAACGAAAAGTGGTAAAAATTTTGAGAGGAAGATACCCATGCAGTCTCCAGTTAATAGGACTAATTCTATCTTAATATATTGACTTTCGTAAATTCCCTGCTAAACTATACATATAATAAACCCAAAAGGAGGAATTATGGATTATCGCTACGATGGCGGAACGAGTTTTGGCATGTGGTTGCTATATTTGGTCGTTGTGGGTTTTTACCTGTATTGCATGTGGCGAATTTTCGTCAAAGCCGGTAAACCTGGTTGGGCAGCCATCATCCCCATTTACAACTACCTTGTGGAACTGGAGATCCTCGGTCGTCCATGGTGGTGGTTACTGCTGCTTTTCGTGCCAGTGGTCAACATCGTCATAGGGATCATCATCATCTTTGACCTGGCGAAAGTATTTGGCAAAAGCACGGGATTTGGCTTTGGATTGCTCTTTTTGAGCTTTATTTTCATCCCCATCCTGGCTTTTGGCGATGCAAGGTATTTGGGACCGATCGCGGGTGTAACACCTACTTATACACCACCTGCCCCACCTCCTGCCCAGTAAATCGGCAAGAAATTTTCAAATAAGAGTCCTACTATTCAGGACTCTTATTTTGTTTATAATATCACTATATATCTTTTCAGGATTTATAAAATGCTGGCCCGGGTATGATCAATCAAAATGCCACCTGACCTTCCGGTAATTCGCACTAAAACTATCATCCCCCGGCGCCGGAGTGAAATCCTTTCCCGTCCAAGACTGCTGGCGATACTCGATAACGTCCTGGATTTGAAACTGCTCATTCTGGCTGCTCCGGCTGGATACGGCAAGACCTCCCTGCTGGTGGATTTTACACACCATACCCAGGTGCCTGTCTGCTGGTATGCGCTGGACCCTCTGGACAGCGATCCAAAACGATTCATTGCTCATTTCATATCCTCGATCAGAAGCAAATTCCATTCTTTTGGCGAATCTTCGCTGGCGGCATTGTCTGAATTGGACCAGGACAAAATGAACCTGGATCCGGTCATTTCAGCCATCGTTAATGATGCCTACGAACATATCTCGGAACATTTCATTTTTGTTTTGGACGATTACCACCTGGTGCGCGACAGCAAACCAATCGAAGTGTTCATGAACCGGCTGATCCAGGAGGTGGCGGAAAATTGTCATTTCATCATCGCTTCACGCACACTGCTCACGCTGCCCGATTTGAGCCTGCTGGTTGCGCGTTCACAGGTGGACGGACTGAGTTTTGAGGAACTGGCTTTCCTCCCCGAAGAGATCAAGCAGCTCATGGCGGTCAATTATCATCAGACAATCCCTGACGATGTGGCCGAGGAGTTAATCACCCGAACTGAGGGCTGGATCACCGGCCTTTTATTGACCGCCCAGCTTTCACCGAAAGTCAGGTTCGAACGCAGTCGTGTTGAAAAAGTGTCGGGTGTAGGTATTTACGAATATCTGACCCAGCAGGTTTTTGACAGGCAGTCCAAGTCGATGCAGAGTTTTCTGCTGCGCACCTCACTTTTGGAGGAGTTCGACGCGTCACTTTGCGAGAAGATCATCGGCAAAGCGCTGGGTTTGTATGGGCAAAATTGGAATGATGTGATCGACCGCATCCAACGCGACAATCTTTTTGTGCTGCCGGTGGGCGATGAAACCATCTTTCTCCGTTATCACCACCTTTTCAGAGATTTTCTGCAGAATCGTATGCGGCTGGAAAGACCGGACGAGACGCAAAAGATCGAAAGTGAACTTGTTGATTATTATGAAAGCATCCGGGAATGGGAGCGGGCGATTGCGATCTTGTTCAGGACGGGCACAGAAAACCAACTTGTCGATCTCATCCGCAAGGCTGCACCGTCGATGATCTTGAGTGGAAGACTGGTTACGCTTTCCGATTGGATCAATGCGCTGCCCGATGGATTGGGCGATAAAATGCCGGAGCTGCTGTCGATTAGGGGATCGATCGCCATGCTGCGTGGGGACACCAAATTAAGCCGTGAACTGCTGGATCACTCGATCGAACAAATGCGGGATTGCGGTTCGAATGAGGACATGGCGGCGACGTTGATTCGCCGCAGTGCCATCAACCGCCACTTTGGCAATTATGAGCTGGCCTTAAAAGACGCCCTGGATGCCATAGAACTGGCGAAACCACCGTTTGGCTCCCCCAGGCAATTTGCCGAGGCTTTACGCGCCGAAGGTCTTGTCTATTTTCAAACCGGCGAGTTGAACGACGCACAATGGAAACTACGCGAATCTTATCGCCGCTTTTTTGACCTGCAAATGGAGTCGGATGCGGCAAAAGTGCTCATGGAATTGGGGGCAGTCAATATTTCAAAGGGAGACCTTGAACAGACAGAAAGGTGTTACAGGGACTCACTGGATTACTGGCAGAGCACCCAAAACTTTTTATGGCAAGCAAACGTTTTAAATAATATCGGCGTGCTGCAGCTCACCCGGGGGGAACATGAGCAGGCAGTCGTCACGCTGGAGAAAGGCTTAGCCTATGCACGCCTTGCGGTAAACCCGCGGCTTGAGGGGTACACCCTCACCAGCCTGGGAGACGTTTTTCGCGACCTGCGTGCATTGAAAGAAGCCCGCCAGGCATACACCCAGGCGGAGGAGATCCTTTGTAAAACCAATGACGTATCGCTGGATGTTTACCTGACGCTGGGCAAGGCGGTGCTGGATCGGATTGCCGGCGATAATGAAAGTTCGTTGCGTCAAATCAACCTTGCTTATGCAAAATCGGAAAAGAGCGGTTCAAAATACGAATACTACACCTGCGTCCTGGAGCACTCCATTTTGCAGTACAAGACCGGCGACCGGGGGGACGAACTACAGGCGCGATTCCTGGAGCTGGAGGAATACTTTATCGCTGCCGGTTTTCAACTGGAGTCATTCAAAGCTTCTGTATTCAAGGCATTGCTAGATCTGCAAAAGAATCCGAATCTTGCACATAACAATACTCTTTATAACGTAATCCAAAACAAAAACCAGGATGGTAAATTTTCCACGCTGATCCAAATCGGGATGGAATTCAAAGACACCCTGGAGTTGGTTTCAAACGAGCAGAGTATCATCAGTATTGACTCGTGGATACAGTCGGTAAAAAAATTCGAGGAAAAGATTCCTCAGGTTTTGCATGTGATCCGCCACTATTCATCCGCTGTGGATTTCAGCCACCCCAGGTTTACCATTCGCACGTTCGGAAAGATGCAGGTCCGCGTGGGTGGAAAGACGGTCAGCGGAGCAGATTGGCGCACCCAGGTCGTGCGCGACCTGTTCTTCTACCTGGTTTTGCATCCGGAAGGGGTGACAAAGGAAGAGATCGGAGAGGTATTCTGGCCCGATGCGGATTGGGATACATTGAGACTTCGTTTTAAAAATACGATCTACCGCTTACGCCGGGCGGTCGGCGCAGATACGATTCTCTTCAAGGATGATTATTATTCATTCAACAGATCGGTGGATTATGACCTGGACATTGAAAATTTTGTCCGCGAGCAGGAAAAATCCAGGAAGGCCGACGACAAGGAAGGCCAAATCGAGCACCTACGGGCTGCCATAAATGCTTATCGGGGGCCTTTACTTTCGAAAATGGATCATGAATGGGTGCTGGTACTGCGTGAAAAGTACCACCAGCAATTCATCATTTCTGCCGAAAACCTGATAAACTTATACCTCAAAACCGGAAAATACACCCAGGCTGTTGCTCTTTCGAATCGCGCGCTTGAAGAGGATGTATTCAATGAAGTTCTCCACCGCTCCGCGATGGTGGCATATTCGGCGCTCGATGACCGGTCGGCAGTGGCGCGGCAATTCGAAAAATGCCGCAGTGCCTTGATGAAAGAGCTACAAATCGAACCTTCCCCGCAGACAGTCAATCTTTACAATTCATTGATGCATCAATAATTCCTCTTAAGTCGCAATCACCCGGTTGGAATAGTGGAGGTGATGTTTATTCGACTCGAATGAGTAAATTTTTTGCACCCAAAAATACATCGAAAATAAGCCAGTTTTGCATCCTGTTTTGCATCCTACCCAATGCGATAATCGTCAAGTATCGGTTTCCACATCAAACCTGATGCAGTAGTCGTTTAGTCTCTGGCGTACATCATACCTGACCCGACAATCGTCAAGTATACGATGCCCACCATACGCGAAACGATCATCTTTCGGCATCTGGTGTACACAATACGCGATCCGACAATCATTGCGTATTCGGCGTACCTCAGATCTGAGGAGATCATCGTCAAGTCTTTGGTGTGCTTCATACCCAGCGCGGTGGCCGGTGTATATCATGCGCCAGGTGCATGAACAGACGAACATCAAGGGTGTTCTTCACATCAAATCAGATGTGGTGATCACCAGACATGCGTTACATATCGATTCGATATGGTGATTGTCAGGCGTGTGCATGGGATCAACCCCGATATGTTGTGTGGAATGAGTATGTAAAGGTTCAGGAAGGCTGAATTGATTGTCATTTGCAAGTTGCACATTAAAAAATTGAATATGTGGTGATCGTCGAGTAAGTGTTTTGCATCAAATTGATGTGGTGATTGTCAAAGAATGGATGCAAGTGTTGGTCCAAAGTTGAAATTTGCAGCACACTGATCGTCAAAAATATAAAAACTACTTCAAATTGACTAAAAAAGGAGTTTGTCATGAAAACCATTTCCAGAAATATCGCCTTATTCGCCGGAAAACACAGCAGCAAAGTCCGCATCGCCACCTTCGTTCTCACCCTGGTCCTCTTCGTTGTTGCAGCGGGTGCCCCCACAGCCACCGGTTCAGTAGGCGGATAGTTGTTCAACGATGGTCCTCCTTGTTGCAGTCCTCGTTGGGTTAATTCTCGGGCTCTGCAGAGCGTGGATCGGAAAGAGACCTTACCGTGTTTATGAACTCAAGGTTCCAGGATTGGTTCTGCTGGCGTTCGTTCCACAATTCGCCGCTTTCTACATCCCTGCCACACGATCCCTGCTCTCAGACCGCCTGGTCTCGGTGTTGTTCATCAGTTCGCTGATAGTTTTATTGATTTTCTCGCTCTTTAACATTCGAAAGATCAGTTTTTGGCCAATCTCCATTGGATTCTTCCTGAACGCGCTGGTGATCATCCTCAACGGTGGGTGGATGCCCATCGCGCCGGATATCGTGCAAAAGGTGAATCCAAATGCGCCGGAAGGTTCCTGGGCTGTCGGTCAAAGGTTGGGGTATACCAAGGATATCGTACTCTCGCCTGAGATCACGCGCTTGTGGTTTTTATCCGACAGGTTCACTCTGCCGGCAAGCATGAAATACCAGGTCGCTTTCAGCCTTGGAGATGTACTGATCGCCCTGGGGGTGCTCTGGCTGCTCTGGTCTTTAGGTGGAAAGAAGCGCGAAGTTATGAAGGAGTCTTAAAATGAGTAACATTTTTAACGATTACCATCGTCATGATGAAAGCGTCCTGCAGAAGGAGCGTGAATACAGCCGCATCCTGACCGCAGCCGTTGTGAATGAAAAGTTCCGCAAACTTCTTCTGACCAATCCCGGCATGGCCATTAAGAACGGGTTTGGCGGTGAAGCATTTCATCTCGGCGCCGATGAGGCAAATCGCATCGCCGCGATCCAGGTTTCCACTCTGGCTGAATTTGCCCGCCAAATGCACGGAACAAGTCAACGGATTGCAGTTGCGTTGGACTAGCTGAGCCTGACTCGCTTGCAGCACATCGTGAAAATCATCATCTTGTGCCACTTGAGGCACTGGTGCATGCGAAGGTCCATATAGGATAAATATTTAATGAGCCAATATTTAGACAGTATTTCCCAGCAATACAATCAAAGAGGGATGGCTGTCCTATCCAGAACTCAGGAGAAATGGACGGGCCTATCCGACCTCAGCCATTTCCTGATGGGTTCTGACACGGTGGAAGACCTTGCGGAAAATGCTGCCAAATACGTTGTCGGTATCTTGGGAATCGATTATTGCCGCATTATTTTACGGGAAGCCAACGGGCATTTTTATTGTAAAGCGTCGTATTCTCCGGAGTATCCATATGTTGTTCATGGAAGCATCCGGCAGTCGGTATCTGCTGAAAAAATCTACTCCCGCTTGCTGAAGAACGCCGCAGTGGCAAAACTGTACCTGGCAAGCGATCACCTGACTTACGTGGAATCCATCAGCCTGGGAATATCTCCGGGAGAACATTCGTGGATCATTCCACTGCGGGCAGATTCCCAGCAGATCGGGATCCTGATCCTTGGACAAAAATCAGGTTCTGAAGAAGAATTATTGGACGAGGATTCTTATTATCTTGTGGATCTGATCTCAGATCAACTATCGAGCGCCTTTTTGCGTACGCAACTCAACGACCGGCTGGAAACATTATCCATCGAGACCGTGTTAGCCCTTTCCAAGACCCTGGAAACCAGGGACTTGGACAGCGGTTCTCACAGCAAGCGCATGGCTGCCATGTCGGAGCAGGTGGCGGAGCAATATGATTTTTCCGTTCGGGAGACACGGGAACTTTGTTGGGCGGCCTTGCTGCACGATATTGGGAAGATCGGTGTCGAGGACATGATCTTGAGGAAACCGGGTCCGCTGGATGAAAATGAATGGAAGATCATGAAGATGCATCCGGAAATCGGTGCGCAAATAGTGCGCAGTGTCTCAGGTCTTGAAAATATTGCACCTCTGATCCAATCCCACCATGAGCGTATCGATGGAACGGGTTACCCGCTGGGTTTGAAGGGGCACGAGATTCCATTGGGCGCACGAATCATTGCGGTTGTGGATTCGTATTCTGCGATGACTGAAGGCCGTGCCTACCGCCAGGCGCGTACCCATAACGAAGCCATTGATGAGATTAAGAAGAATTCCGGTAGTATGTATGATCCGGATGTAGTGGATGTGTTTGTAAATTTATTTGAAGAAGGTGTAGACAAAGACTAGAAAATCCCTGAATTCCCTGGGAATAGGGAATGCCAGTTTTTTCGCTGCAGGGGGAAAATGAAATGGATGGTCAGTAAAGCTGAACCATCCATTTTGATTAATTAAGTCATTGAATCAGGAGAGATATTCTTCGGTGCCTTGAACGGCCAGGATCTCGCCGAAAAATATACGATGAAAATCTCCCCGGGGATAATTTGACAAGATTCCCATGTCCAATAAATGATCCGCATCCAAGTCCTGCCAGTAAATCTTGCGGCATTCGATCACCAACTCGGCTTCCTCGAAGGCGGGGGCAGAAGTCATATATGCTTTTACGGGGGTGAAACCGGAACGGTTGATCTTATCCATTTCTCGCCCGGATTTTGATCCCAAGTTTTGCATCTGTTTTCTGTACTTCTCCGGGAAGATGCATAATGTAAAGTCTGCATAATCATTTATGTATTGGAAGGTGAGGCGGGAGGGACGCACAGCCACCTGCACGAAGGGTTTGTTCCAAATATAACCCAGGCTGCCCCAGGATATGGTCATGCTGTTGAATTTCATTGACTCCAGGCTCCCGGCAGTCAACAGCATCCATTTTTCCTTCCACAAGGTGAAACTATGACAAAAGAACTGGTCGATATCGATGGTTCTGAGGTTCATGGCAGCTCCTGATGGGTTATTTGTGCAACAAGCCCATTCGAGTAAATGATTTTCACCCGACTATCAAATCGAGATAATAATACCAGAATAAAGAAGCCGTTCATTCCCCTTGCACATGTTGGATGGGGTTTGCATATTATATTTTCTTCTTGGTCCAAGAAAAAAACCGGCCTTGAGGTCAAAGCCGGAGGAGGAAGGGGATAACCCGGTTTATAAATGCAGATCTTTTTTCAGGAAGGGAAGTACCAATTCGGCAGCGGTTTTGCCTGCTTCATGGATCTGAACCACTTCGCCGAAGCCCCAGGAAGAATATTGCGAGACAAGCGGGCGTATGTAGCAATCGCAGGCGTCCTCGCTGACCAGGGCGCACTTGGCCTGCATGATGTAGATCATGGACAACAGCATCTCAAACGGATTGCCTGGTCTCTTATTATTCTTCCCGCGTTTCGAAACATCGCTGGCAATCACATATTTGGCTCCCATGGCTTTCACCTGTTCCACCGGCAGGTTATCCACGATGCCGCCGTCGACGAGCAGGCGCCCGTCGATCTCTACCGGCGAAAGCAGACCGGGAATGGCTGCACTGGCGCGCACAGCTTGAGCCAGCGGTCCGCTATCGAGCACGATCTTTTCACCGGTGGCGATATCGCAGGCGATCGCCGCGAAAGGAATCTTGAGGTCTTTGAATTCAATATCCCCGATGGTTTGCTTGAGAAAATTTTCCATCGGCTGGGTGTCAAATACCGAGAGAGGCTTGCGGATGGAGAGTTTCACCAGGGTGGGCCAATCAATGGATTTGAACAGGCGTTCAATCTCGGGAAGCGGGACCCCTGCACAATAGGCTGCCCCAACGAGCGCGCCGGCGCTTGTCCCTGCAACGACATGCGGACGGATCCCGGCATTTTCCAGCACTTGCAGCACGCCCACATGGGCTGCGCCATACGTTGAACCACCGCTGAGCGCCAGCCCGATGCTGGAAGGACGACGAAGACGATTAATAAAACGGATTGATTTCTGAATGATTTCCATGTTTAAAATACGGAATTCTGCGGAGGAAGTCGCAGAATTCTTGATTGATAACAGATTTGATTTCTACGTGAAAGGTGAAATTACGTTCAGTACCTGGTCGAAGATGCGATCCTGGTCTTGACGTGTGAAGGGAATCACCTCGGCGTCTGGCCAGCGACGGCAGGCTTGCTCGACCAGCGCAGGCCGGACAATGACGACAGCCAGCTTGTAGGCACGTGAATCCACGGCGCTCAAGCCGTTCTGCCAGCCCTCCCCACGTTCGAATTCCAGCAAGCCCAGTTCGTCGACAAACAAAATGTCGCAGGGCGTAGCGTTTTTCAAAATGGCGTTGCCCCATTCGAGGGTGTTTTCATTGAATTGCCAGCGTTCAGTGAGCACACCTTGAGCGGTGCCGTTGCGCAGCACAGCCAACCTGCGCTGTTCACCGGTGGCGGTGTTTAGAAGATCGATGCCGGTTTTCATGCCGCCTTCGATCACAGGCGGGCAGATCAGACCTTTGATATCCAACCCGCGGGTGCGAAAATATTCAAAAAATCTCAGGCAGAGTGTTGTTTTTCCGCTCTCGATGCTGCCGCTGAGGATGATGATCTTTCCATCTTTCGGAATCACGACAACCTGTCCATCGATTTCACCACACGCAGTCCGTCGATGCGTACCACTTCCACAGGCGTGCCGTAGGTCTTGCTTAATTTTTCCGAATTGAAAACTTCATCTATTGAACCAGCGTCCAGCACCTGACCGGTGCGCATGAGCACGATGTAATCGGCGATCAGCGAGGCTGCTTCGGGGTCATGGGTGGTGAAGATGACGGTGGTGCCCCCAAGGCGCAGCTTATCCAGGATGCGCAGCGTGGTATTGCGGTTGCTCAAGTCCAGGTGGGAGGTGGGTTCATCCAGCAGCATGATCTTTGGTCTCTGGCATAATGCCCTGGCAAGCATGACCAATTGCAGTTCGCCGCCGCTTAATGCAGGTATGGGTCTGTTTTCCAGGTGTTCAATTCCGATATCCCGCAAGGATTGGCGCGCAATTTCCATATCTTGCTTGCCGGGCAGGTCGAGCGGACCCAGGTACGGAGCCCGGCCGAGCAGTGTGTATTCAAGCACGGTGTACTCGAACGGCACATATTCGGTTTGCGGCACGAGCCCGATCCACTGGCTGAGTTCATGCCGTGAGTATTCATGAATGGGAACATCCTCCACAAAGATCGAACCCGTAACCGGCTTTTTCAGTCCCAACAGCAGATGCAGCAGGGTGGTTTTGCCTGCCCCGTTGGGTCCCAAAATGACCGTGACGGTCTTGGGCAGGATCTCAAAACTGACTTCCCTGACAGCGTCCGGTTGGTCAAGGTTGTAGGTGTAACTGATGGAATTCACGCTGAGGATGCCGTTGTTCATGTGGACAACCTCAAACCGCGGCTGGTCATCATGATAATGAATACCAGCGCACCGATCAGTGAAGTGATGATACCCAGCGGAATCTCGGCAGCGGTCAGCACCCTGGCCAGGTCGTCGCAAAAGATGGCAAAAACAGCCCCCAGGGACATGCTGACGGGAATGAAGCTGGCGGCGTTGGCGCTGGTCAGGCGGCGCGCGATGTGCGGGATGATCAATCCGATCCAGCCGATGATGCCGGCCACCGAAACCACTACCGCCGTCACGGCCACGCTGGCAGCCAGCAAGAGGGTCCTTTCGCGTCCCACGGAGACACCCAGTGAAAAAGCAGTTTCATCGCTGAGCGCCAGCAGATTCAAGCGCCAGCGCATCAGAAAAATGATGGTCAATCCGACGGCTACCACGGGGAGGATATAGAGTAAATCATCCCAGGTCACTGAATACAAACCACCCAGCAGCCAAAAGACGATTTCCGGTAATTCCGAAGCCGGGTCGGCCATGTATTTAAGAATTCCAAGACCGGCAGAGAAAAGGGCAGATACGGCGATACCGGAAAGGACCAGGCGCAGCACCCATCCACCAAAGCGGATGCGCCGCGCGATGAAGTAGGAAAGTGCCAGACCAAGCACCGCAAAAAGGGCGGCGTTGAGTTCGACGATCAGGGGGGAGGTGGAAAGCCATAAAATGCTGAAAGCAGCGCCAAACCCGGCACCCTGGGTGATACCGAGAAACCCGGGTTCAACCAGCGGGTTGCGGAAGAGCATCTGCATCACACCCCCGGCTGCCGCCAGCGACGCGCCCAACAAGGCCGCAGTGATCAACCGCGGCAGGCGAAGGTCGAATACCAACCTCTGCGCCAGTTCATCATTGAAAAGCACGGAAAGCGGCATGAAGAGCGGCTTGGGGTAACGACCGGCGAATAAGGATATGCCGAGGATCAGAAGCGGGAGGAGGATCAAACATAGAGTGATGAAAGCGGTGTTTTTCTTCAAGATTTATCCAGAAAGAACGGGGTAGAACTTTGTCCTACCCCGTTCAGGTTGATTAGAGATCGCCTTTCACGAGCGGCAAGATTTTTTCATCAATTACGTTTTTTGGCAAGCTGTAGAAGCTTGAATAAAAGTTCAAAATCTCATCGTACATTTTAACATCACTGAAGAGATCCGGGTGAAGTTTGGTGGCAACCCAGGTCATGCCCAATGCCCAGCGCGTATCGGGTTGGTCCCAGCTTTGGAAATCGAGCGGGAAAGCATAGATCCTGCCATTTTTTACCGCATTGAGTAAGGACCATTTTGCATCTTGCTTCAGTCCATAAACCGTTTCCAATGCATTGCCCTTGTAATCCAGGAGCAGGATCACTTCCGGATTCCAGGCTGAAATCTGTTCGAAGGTGACCACGGTCCAGCCATCGGTGGGGATGTCCTTCCAGACGGGGATGCCGCCGGCCAATTCGACGACACTGGTCTGCAGCCAACTTTGCGGGGGTACGCTGAAGGCGATCTCGCCGCCTTTGTCGGAATATCTCAGCGTCAATACGGAAGGTTTTTGATCCTCTGTGAGGGTTGAGGTTACGTCGGTCACCTTTTTAACCGATTGGTCGAAGAGGCCTACCAATTGTTCAGCGCGCTCGCTGTCGCCAAAGACCTGACCCAACGTACGGATGTCTTTGGTGATGGCATCCGCGGTTTCGAGATCCAGGTAAACCACATTGATGCCGATCTGCTCGAATTGCGCGCCCAGTTTATCTTTTAAATAAGATTTCATCAGTACCAGGTCGGGGTTTAATGGTGCCACTTGCTCAGGTCCGGCTTCAGTATCGAGCTGTGTCATGCTGCTGGTCCGAGGAAACATGATGCTGATGAAATCATTGGGGGTTTGGCCACCAGGCACATAGGCGATGATGCGTTCAGGCGCCTGGGAGAACAGGAAGGCGGCGTTGGCGATCATAAAACCGGCTTTACCGGTGATCGCGATGCGGGTGGGGAGTTTATCGAGATTGATGGTGCGCCCCAGCGCATCGGTGATGGTGACCGGTGTGGAAACTTCTGTTGCGGCTTCCGTCTGCAGCGGGGCGGGCGCTTGGGTTGCAGGAGCTTCAGTGGCAACAGGGGCCACCGTGGGAGTGGGGGCGGCGCAGCCAGACAATAATCCGGTCAGTAAAACTACCAGGAGTAATGAATACAGTATTTTTTTCACATTTCACCTCGATGAGAAGTCTTTTTATTTTGAGTCAACAACCACTTCAACCAATCCACCATGGATTGGATCTGTGATAAACGAAAATGATGAACGATGTTTTGAAATGAACCTGTTTTGGTGAGGGCGGTCTCCTTTTCTCTGGTGGCATTTGCCCAGCGTTCACATTCCGCAAGCTGGTCGCTGATGACTTTAAGTTTCAAGTCAGGATGGTACTGAGACAGAAAGTACATTCGGACCATGAATTCCTGGCGGAATTCACGCGGATGGTTGACAAGCGTGAACATCCACTGCTCGAAGAGCTGCTTGCCGGCAGCGGTGAGTGAATACTCCATGCGAGCCGGTCGCTGATCACCTGGGAGCAGCTTGCCCGTGATCAAACCTTGATGTTCCAGTTTGGTGAGTAGGGCGTACATGTTGGAGAGCTTCACGCCCCATATCATGCCTACGCCGTCTGGGTCGGTGATGCGTTTGTGGAGCTCGTAACCGTGGCAAGATCCGGAAAACAGGAAGCCCAGAAGCGCATATTCAATAGAAGACAGGGAGTTAGATTTTCTGCTCATTGTATGAATACTCAATCATTGAGTATATAAATGGTATCATAGCATTCCATCGCTGTCAAATATTTGACATATAATAATTATTAGGAATGGAGTTTATTTAAAAGAAAGGAATTCAAAATGGCAGCTCAAAGCGTTGATTTGGCGAAATTATTTGGTACCGTAGCCACCACCCTTGCCCAAAACCAGACAGCATTGAACCAGGCAGATACCTACAACCACGATCACGGCGACAACATGGTGGAGATATTCGAGGTGATCACGCAGGCGATGAAGGAAAAGAGTTCGGCTGCACCTGCCGACCAGTTGGCGTATGCCAGCCAGTTGCTGCGCGCCAAGAGCCAGAGCGGATCGGCAAAGATATATGCCGAGGGGTTGTCGAATGCGTCAACCAAAATGCTGGGAAAGAAAACTGTCACTCCCAACACGGCGATGACTATTTTACAAGCCCTACTGGGTACGCAGAAGCAGCTCCCCACCACTTCACTGCCTTCCACGCCGGCTGCCGGCAGCGGAGAAGATTTGCTGGGGTCGCTGCTGGGAGGGTTGACGGGGACGACGCAAACGACCGCGAAAGGCGGTTCTCAGATATCGATTGACAAGCTGCTGAAAGCGGGGATGACCTATGTGCAGGCGAAACAAGCCGGAAGCAGCGACCTGGATGCTATTCTCAATGCAGTAATGGGTTCCAGCCGCATGAGTGACTCGGACTACCGCACACAATCCGGTGCGATGGTGGCCAACGCGCTCTTGCAGGCGCTGACAAAAATGTCGAAGTGATCGCCTCAATAATCAATTACAACACAAAATCCCGGCTTCCGTAAAAGGAACCGGGATGTTTTTATCCAGGAAGAAGACGGTTTCAGTTTATAATTGGCGCATCACAAGCCGGTTTCATTCAGGCAAGGGGACCCATCACAACGAGGAAATCGAGCGACAGGTTAATGAATTTGATTTGGATGCCGATAGATCATGAACGGGAGGGGCAAAGCGCATGACCCTTCATCATCATTCTCCGGTTGAGGCGCGTTCCGCCAAAAAAGACCACCTCTGGCTGCAGATTTCATCGCTGCCATATTTCCGCGGTCTGCTGCGGGCTGTGGAAGCACGTTTCTATGAGAACATCGATCTTCCATCCCCCACGCTCGACCTGGGCTGCGGTGACGGGCATTTTGCCACCTTGGCGTTCGACCGCAAGCTGGAGGTCGGCATCGATCCCTGGCGCGAACCGCTGAAGGAGGCCGAAAGACGCGGTGGTTACCAAAAAGTACTCGAGGCCAGCGGCAGTTCCATCCCTTATCCCGATGCGTATTTCTCCAGCGCGGTCAGTAATTCGGTGCTCGAGCATATCCCTGACCTTGAGCCCGTGTTGAGCGAACTGGCGCGCGTGATGCAGCCGGGCGCGCCCTTTATTTTTTGCGTTCCCAACCACAACTTCGTAAACACATTGTCCGTCGGGAAATTCTTTGACGGCATCCGATTTAAGTCCGCAGGGGATCTCTACCGCAGGTTCTTCAACCGCATCTCGCGCCATCATCACTGCGACGACCCGGAAACGTGGAAAGCCCGGCTGGATGCCGCCGGTTTTGAACTGGTGGACTGGTGGCATTATTTCTCCCCGCGCGCTCTGCACGTACTGGAATGGGGACATTACTTTGGGCTTCCCTCGTTCCTTTGCCGAAAACTGTTCGGCAGGTGGATCCTGGTTCCCAGGCGCTGGAACCTGTTCCTGACATTGAAGGTCACACGCTCCGCGTATGACGAAAGCGCGATCCAGGAAGCAGGTGCGTATACCTTTTATATTGCCCGCAGGAAATCACACAAAGAGGATTAACCGATGGAAGAACCCAGCCTGCTGGATTATTTAAAAGAAAAACTTTCTTTCAAAAACCTTTTGAAGGGCGATAAGAATTTGCCTGCCCCTCAAAAAATCGAAAGCGAAGAAAAGGTCGAAGAAACTCCTCGCAGGGGGGGCTTTCTCTCAAAATTGCCCTGGCGCACGCTGCTGGCGCTGGGGCTGGCATTGATCGGGCAGCGCACCTTCGAGCCGGAGAATTCCCAACCTGCGTGGGGCGTGTTTTTCTATTTTGCTGCCGGCTGCATGCTGATCTACGCGCTGTGGAAGGGAGAGTGGCGCACGGCGACGTGTCCTGCCGAAAGCGTTGCAGCCCGGGATCGTGTGGTTCGCAAGAAGCCGCTATATATCTTCATTGCCGTGGCGCTGCTTTCATTCATCGCCTTCAGCGGCAATCAGTTTACCTCGCTGAACGTTTTTCTCTGGATCGCGACATTTGCCCTGGCACTGGCTGCATTCTGGCAAAAAGATGCTGGGATCCAGTGGAGTGACCTGAGACAGCGGGTGGCCGGATTCCTGAGGAAGCCGCAGGCGACCATCCGATTTTCCTACTGGTGGGTGCTGGTGGCAGCCGTGTTCTGCCTGGCGGCGTATTTCCATTTGAGCCAACTCGATACTGTTCCTTTGGACATGACCAGCGATCACGCCGAGAAACTGCTGGATGTGAAGGACGTAATGGAAGGCAGCGCTCCCATCTTCTTCACCCGCAACGCCGGACGCGAACCGATCCAATTTTATTGGACGGCTTTGCTGATCAAGGTCTTCGGCATGGAACTGGGATTCGCTGCGTTGAAGTTCGGCATGGCGCTGGCATTCCTTTTCTCCCTGGTTTATGTGTACCGGCTGGGTAAGGAGGTCGGCAACCGCTGGACAGGGTTGTTTGCAATGCTGCTGCTGGGGATGGCAGCCTGGACGAACATTCTCGCCCGGGTGGGAATGCGCCTGGTGCTTACCCCGGTGTTCGTGGCGCCCACGCTTTTTTATTTGCTCCGCGGATTCAGACGGCAGCACAGGAATGACTTCATCCTGGCGGGCATCTTCCTGGGTCTGGGGTTAATGGGATACAGCGCCTTCCGCATCGTACCTTTGGTTGTGGTCATCGGCTTGTTTATTTATCTCGCGCACCGCAAACAGCATGCACCTTCGCAGTACGTTTTAACAGATTTCGGCGTCCTGGTCGTTTTTGCAGTGGTGGCGTCGCTGCCGTTGCTGCGTTTCGCGATCCAGTATCCCGACTTGATCGGATTACGCACCTTGACGCGCATGACAGGGGTGGAACAGCCGATTGAGGGATCTGTCCTCCACGTGTTTTTTCAAAACGTGTGGAACGCGCTCCTCATGCCGATGTGGCGCGACGGGAACACCTGGGTACTTTCTGTTACCGGAAGGCCAGCATTGGACCTGGTCAGTGCAGCAATGTACCTGTTGGGAGTGGTGCTTTTGATCTTTGCATGGATCAAGGGGAGGCACTGGCAGTATTTGTTTCTGCTGCTTTCCATCCCTGTGCTGATGCTGCCGTCGATTATGGCGCTGGCGTTTCCAATCGAGAACCCGTCACCCAGCCGGGCGGGTGGAGCGGTCATTCCCATCATTTTAATCAGTGCCATCGCGTTGGAAACCATGCTTTCCAGCCTTTGGACAAGGGCGAAAAGCGCCACCGGCAAAGGATTTGTGATCCTGCTGGCAGGCGTCCTGTTGCTGGCATCGGCTCGGCAGAACCACGACCTGGTATTCGTGCAATATAACACGCAGTATATCAACGCCACGTGGAATTCCGCGCAGATGGGGACCATCGCACGCGATTTCATCGACTCCATCGGCAGCCCCGATACCGTATACGTGGTGGCCAAGGCTCACTGGGTGGATACCCGCCTGGTGGCGATGAACGCCGGGTATGTTGGAAGGGATTACCAAATCTGGCGGAAGGACCTGGCGCAAACCCTGGCCGAGCAGCGCATCAAGCTATTCTTTGTCAAGGCGGATGATCAGGAGGGCATGGAGGCTCTGCGGGCGATCTACCCGACAGGGACGAGTTCACTGCATACGGCGGTGGCGCCGGGGCGGGATTTTTACACCTTCGTGGTGCCTTCCCTGATCCACGAGGAATAAAAAGATGCCAACCGGCATCTTTTTTTATCTTTTGAGATGGACGAAATAACGGTAACGGTCGCCGCGATAGAGGATCTTGACAAATTCCACGGGTTTGCGGTCCTGCGAAAACAGTACGCGTTCACTGAGCAGCAGCGGGGCGCCGGGTGAAATTTCAAGCAGCCGGGCTTCATCGGCAGTGGCCAGCGTGACTTCAAGGGTCTCGTCGGCTTCGGTGGGGATGATGTTGAATTTTTCCTGCAGCAGGCGATACAGAGAACCGGATTCCGCCATTTCCTGCTCCGTGATCGATTGTTCGTCGCTTAGTGCCAGGAAAGAGGTTTGTAGACCGATGGGAGTGCCGTTCCCCAGACGGATGCGTTCAATGCGCAGAACGCTGCAGCCAGGTGCCAGTTCGAGCCTCTGCAGGATCTTGGGAGGGGGAATGATGCGTTCCATGCCGCGGATGATCTGCCCCGGCTGGATGCCGCGCCTGGCCAGGTCTTCGGAAAAACTGGTCAATTCCATCAATCCTTTTTGCAATTTCTGGGGAGAAACGAAGGTACCCCGTCCATGTTCGCGATACAGGTAACCTTGCTGCACCAGGTTATCGATGGCTTCGCGGATAGTGGTGCGGCTGATGTTGTAGATCGTCTCCAACTGGCGTTCGGAAGGGATGGACGTGCGCGGTTGCCATTCGCCGTCGTCGATCTTCTGACGTAAAATAGAAGCAAGCTGGTAGTATTTTGGAACCGCGTTATATGGATCGATCGTTCTTGACATTTGTTTTTTAAGTGGTATGATTGTTATAGATGCTGGTAATGTGGTCACTACCAGTTACATTATCCGACATTTTTGAACATTCGTCAAGTATGGAGTTCTTTGATCGATGAGCAGTATTTCAGATAAAGACATCCATGACATTGTGGAAAAAGTTGTACACCGTACATTGGCGCTGAACCCGCACGAAAGTTCAGCCCCTGTGGCTGTATCTCGTGAAGTTATTCCCCCTCAAAAAACAACCGAACCCAACCCATCTGCCCAGGTAAAAAAGGTCGTCGCCATCGGTACCGACCACGGCGGGGTGGATCTCAAGAATATCCTTGTCAAGGAACTGTCCGATTCCGGGTACGAGGTGATCGATTGCGGTACGAACACCAAAGACGCGGTCGATTACCCCGATATCGCGCTGGCGATTTCTCAGCATGTTGCCAATGGGAAAGCCTGGCGCGGCGTGATCATTGATGGGGCTGGCATCGGTTCGTGCATGGCTGCCAACAAGGTACCCGGCATACGCGCTGCCATGTGTTACGACTACGCAACAGCCGTCAACAGCCGCGAGCACAACGATGCCAACGTTCTCACCCTGGGTGCCGGTTTGATCGGTGTCAATCTCGCCAAACAAATCCTCGCTGCGTGGCTTGCCACGGATTTTGGCGGCGGAAGACACGCCAAACGTGTGGATAAAATTGTTGCGATTGAGAAGAATTTTCTCAAAGACAGGAAGGTAGAATGAGTCCTGATATTAAAACTATTGAAGCGCTGGTCGAGGTCATTACCCGCGAAGTGCTGCTGGCGATGGTCGAAGAGGAAGAGAAGCAAAAGAACCCGCAAGGCGCCACCTGCGTGGTGGAAGTGGCCAACGGCGTGAAAGTCAAGACCTGCTTCGATAACGCGGGGCATGTGGTCAGCGCAGGCGCGGAAAGACTGACTTCCACGGTGGGGGTCATCCCCGAAGACCGCTCGCTGGCGGGCATGATCGACCACACCTTGCTCAAGCCGGACGCCACCAGCGACAAGATCGCGCAATTATGCTTCGAGGCCAAAAAATATCATTTTGCTTCGGTGTGCGTCAATCCCACCCATGTGAAATTATGCGCCGACCTGTTACGCGATTCGGATGTCAAAGTTTGCACGGTGATCGGCTTCCCGCTGGGAGCAACCTCCACCGAGGTCAAAACCTTTGAGACCAAGAACGCGCTCGATAATGGAGCCACGGAGATCGATATGGTGATCAACATCGGTGCGCTCAAAGCCGGCGATGTTGACCTGGTTGCCCGCGATATCCGCGGGGTGGTCGAGGTGGCACACGCTGCCAACGCCCTGGTCAAAGTGATCATTGAAACCGCTTTGCTGACCGATGAAGAAAAAGTGGTTGCCAGCCTGCTGGCCAAGGAAGCCGGTGCCGATTACGTCAAGACCTCCACCGGGTTTTCCGGCGGCGGAGCCACCGTGCACGACATTGAATTAATCCGCCGCACGGTTGGGCCGTCGCTGGGGGTGAAGGCCTCCGGCGGCATCCATACCCACGAGGAGGCCGAAGCCCTTGTGGCTGCCGGTGCCACGCGCATTGGTGCCAGCGCCGGGGTAAAGATCATTCAAGCAGGCGCGGCGGAGCAAAAACCTGCCGAAACGGCGGCTTCGAAAAGTTACTAAGCGGAGGAACGGATGCTGATTGCGCGCGTGATTGGAACAACAGTTTCGACTGTAAAAGATGAAAAGCTCACCGGACGCAAATTGCTCATTGTGCGGCAAACCGATGAATTCGGCAACGCGGTAGGCAAGCCATTCGTGGCCATCGATACGGTGGACGCGGGAGTGGGCGACCTGGTTTTAACCGCCGCAGGCTCCAGCGCGCGCCAAACAACCATCACCAAGGACACCCCTGTGGACGCGGTGATCATGGCGATGATCGATTCGCTTGAAGTTGACGGGAATACCACGTTCAGAAAGAGTTAATGCCTGATGAGCGCTCTTGATGCCGACCTTGTTTCCATCCAGGAAGCCAGAACTCTGGCCAGCCAGGCGTACGATGCGTGGAAGGTGTGGTCGAAGGCATCGCAGGAACAGGTGGACCGGGTTTGCGCTGCCATGTCGGCGGCAGCCTTCAATGCCGCCGAGCGCTTGGGACAAATGGCGCATGAAGAAACCGGGTACGGATGGCCGGAACACAAACGTTTAAAAAATGAATTTGCTGCCAGAGCCGTTTGGGAAAGCATCCAAGACATTAAAACCGTGGGTGTGATCCACCGCGATGAAACCAGGAGAATCATCGAGATCGCCTGGCCGATGGGGGTGATCGCGGCATTGACCCCCAGCACCAATCCCACGTCCACGGTGATCTATAAAATCCTGATCGCGGTGAAGGCCAGGGACGCCATCGTCATTGCCCCTCATCCATCCGCGGTTCGCTGTTGCAATGAAGCCGCAAATTTAATGATCAAAGCGGCCGAGGAAAACGGCGCCCCGCATGGGTTGGTCTCCTGTATGCAGAACGTCAGCCTGCAGGGAACCCAGGAATTGATGAACCACAAAAATGTTGCCCTGATCCTGGCCACCGGTGGCACGCCCATGGTGCGCGCCGCGCACTCCACCGGAAAGCCTGCCTACGGGGTCGGACCGGGCAATGTGCCCGTGTATGTGGACCGTTCGGCAGATATCGCCCGGGCAGCCCGGTACATCGTGGCGAGCAAAGCCTTTGACTGTTCCACCATTTGCGCCACGGAACAGGCGGTGGTGGCTGATAAACCCATCGCGGCGGAGTTGATGCGCATGATGCAGCAAGAGGGCGCATATTTTGTCGACGAACACCAGGCGAACCTGCTGCGTAAATTACTCTTCACCCCCGAGGGCGGCATGGTGACCACCACGGTGGGAAAGCCTGCCGGATACCTGGCCGCGCTGGCCGGGTTCGAGGTTCCCCGCGGGACGCGCGTTTTGGTTGCCCGTTTGAACAAGGTGGGCAGGGAGGAACCGCTCAGCCGCGAGAAACTCACCACCGTATTGGGCTGGTACGAGGCTGAAGGCTGGGAAGCGGGCTGCGAACGCTGCATCGAGCTGATCCAGTTCGGCGGCAGGGGTCACAGCCTGGTGATCCACGCCACGGATGAAAAGGTCATTCTGGCGTTTGGGTTGGAGAAGCCGGTCTTTCGTATCGCGGTGAATACCATGTCCACGCTGGGAGCCATTGGCTTGACCACCGGCGTCATGCCTTCGCTGACCCTGGGAGCAGGCGGCGTGGGAGGCTCGATCACTGGCGATAATATCACCGCTTATCATTTGTTCAACGTGAAACGCCTGGCTTACGAATTGTCTGCTCCTCCGGCAGCCGCCTTGATCCCTGGTGAGAAAAAGAATGAAGTTTCCGCCAGCGAGATCGAGCGTATTGTGCGGAGTGTTGTGGAAGAAATCTTACATACTCAAAAATAGAAAAACCGGATAGAGAAAGGAACGAACAATGGCATTAGATACAGCACTGATCGCATTAGGAATGGTTGAGACCCGCGGATTGGTTGGCGCAGTGGAAGCTGCCGATGCAATGGTCAAAGCCGCAAACGTCGTTTTGATCGGCTCGGAATATGTGGGCGGCGGATTCGTGACCGTCATGGTACGCGGAGATGTCGGTGCCGTGAAAGCCGCAACCGATGCCGGCGCTGCCGCTGCCAAGCGTGTGGGCGAACTGGTTTCGGTACACGTCATTCCACGCCCGCACCAGGATGTGGAAATGATCCTGCCGCAAAATACCAAGGGAAGCATCGGCGGACGCAGCTCTGAAGTAAAGAAATAAGCAGGGCTTGCCCTCGTGGAACCTTTAGGTATTCAAACCGCGGGAGTCGACCCGGAAGGTTGGCTTTCACGCGCTGAAAGCGTCATTCACCTGAATCCGAATGGCACCGCTCCATCCTTGAAAACGGTCCCGCAAGGGGCGCTGCGAGTTGGAGTCGACCTTGGGACAGCATATTCCGTGCTGGTGGTGCTGGATGAAACCGGGCAGCCGCTGGCAGGAGAGTATCAATTTGCCCAGGTGGTGCGGGACGGACTGGTGGTGGATTATTTCGGTGCGGTGGAATTGCTGCGATCTTTAAAATCCAGGCTGGAGGCTCGCCTGGGACGCGAACTCACCCATGCCGCCAGCGGTTATCCGCCGGGCGTACCCAGGGCGGAGGTCAGGGCGACCGCCAACGTGGTCGAGGCTGCCGGGATGGAATGTATTGATTTGATCGATGAACCCACCGCGGCGAATAACGTTCTGCGGCAGCAAAACGGCGTCATCGTGGATGTCGGCGGTGGAACCACGGGAGTATCGATCATTGAAAACGGAAAAGTAGTTTACACCGCAGACGAGCCCACGGGCGGCACGCATTTTTCCCTGGTCATTGCCGGTGCGGCGGGTATCAGTTTCGAAGAAGCTGAAGTTATGAAGCGCACGGCATCCGAACAACGCCGTCTTTTCCCGCTCGTGCGCCCGGTGATGGAAAAAGTGGGCACAATCGTGGAACGCCACATTCGCGGACGAAAGGTGCCCTCGATCACACTGGTGGGCGGGACGGCGCTTTTTCCTGGAATGGCTGGCGTGGTGGAAGAGATTACCGGGATCCCCACCAGGGTACCCGGTCACCCATTGTTCATCACTCCGTTGGGTATTGCACTGCACGACCACACGGAGTAAGTTGAGGAGGTAGAATGGCAGACGAGTTTTCATTAAGATGTTACTGCTTTATCGACCGCATGCAGGCACAATATGCTGCCTTTGTCGGGACGATCACGCAGGGAGACCTTCCGGTGGAAGGCATGGCGGCGCTCTACGTGGAAATGGCTCCGGGCAACGAAGTCTTTCGCGTAGTCGACATAGCCGTCAAGGCGACCGAGTCCAAACCCGGCGCGCAGATCGTTGAACGGGAGTTCGGCATGTTCGAGGTGCATTCCCTCAACCAGGCGGCGGTGCTGGAAGCCGGGCAGGTGGTTCTTGACCGGTTGGGAATGAAAAAGGAAGACCGCATCAAACCGCAGGTGGTTTCCACGCAGGTGATCACGCGCATCGACCCCTACCAGTCCCAGTTGATCAACCGCTTCCGCCGCGGCAGCATGATCGTCCCCGGCGAGACCATGCTGGTGCTCGAATGCGCTCCGGCTGCCTACATTAACTATGCTGTAAATGAAGCCGAAAAGAAGGCGAATATAAAATTAATCCACGTTTCCTCCGTTGGGCGTTTCGGCAGAATGTGGCTTTCCGGCAGCGAAGCGGAGATCATCACTGCCAGAAATGCAGCGATCGCTGCCCTGGAAAACTTGGAAGGGGTTGCGGAATAACCCGATCCTCATCAGCCTCTTGCCGGTCAGGAGATTTTTATGGCAAAACAATTTTTTACGGAACGTGATATCGAGGACCTGTACAACAGGGGACAGATGTCCTTGGAAATGACAGAGGATGTGGTCTTAACCGAGCTGGCTTTTGAAAAGGCGGAAAGATTGGGATTGAAGTTGCTCCAGCCGCACCAGTTGCCGCCTGCCGCGCCAATCCGACCTTATCTTTCGCAAACCCCTGCGACGAAGACCTCTGAATGCGAATGCTGTGAAAAGAAGCGTATGAATGAGGACGATTTGCGGCAGCGCATCCGGGATTCGGTCAAAGCGAAACTGGGAAGCCAGGTCGACTCGGCATTGCTGGAAACGATCATCACCCGCGTGTTGAACAATGTGGGGGTCAAGTAGACCATGCTGCTTGGGCGCGTAATGGGAACCGCAGTCTGCACCATTAAGTATCCGGGAATGGAAGGATTGAAGCTCCTTGTGGTTCAACCTCTCAACCGGAAACTGGAAGCGGTCGGTGCTCTCCAGGTTGCCGCAGATATTGTGCAGGCGGGTGCTGGTGATCTGTGCGTCATGGTGCGCTCGCGCGAGGCTGCCCTATCCATGCCGGATGTGAAGTTTGTCCCGGTCGATCTGGCATTGGTCGGTATCGTGGATGAATTGAAGGTCAACCCTGACAGCGAATTTGATTTTGTGATGAAAACTGGAACTTCATCTTATACATAGGCAGGAAAATGATCCTAGCAAAGGTAACAGGAACAGTAGTCACCACCATCAGCCATCCGCATTATAAAAACCGCAGGCTTCTGGTGGTGCAGCCGCTGGTGACAGAGGGGGAGCGTGCGGATGATGATTTTATTGCGCTGGATAATACACACGCCGGAATTGGCGACACGGTGCTGATCAACCGCGAGGGTAACGGTGCGCGGCAGGTGCTGAACAATCCGGATGCCTGCATCATTTCCGTGATCGTGGGAATCGTCGATTCCACGACTATTGCTTGATCCGGGTAGCAAAGAATCCCCATTGAGTTAAAAAAATACTTGCGGTAATCTGGTCTTCACCTGAGCGGGTATTGGATTTGTTCTACATGCCCGAGCAGGAAGGGTCTATTTAAAATTCTCGGCAAGGTACTGAATGAGAATCGTTTCTTCCTCTGCGGTGAGCTGGGCACCATGACCGATCATCCGATCCACCGTAATTTTCCATTGATCGGCCGTGGCTGATTTGCTCTTTACCCTTTCCAGTGAGTGGCATGCCGAACATTGTGTTTCGAGCAAATCGTTTCCATTTACCGCAGCCGGTTGAGTTGGTGACCCATTTTCTGCGGCGGAAGTCTGGGTGGCAACAACCGGGACGGGAGAAACGCTGTCTCTCGGGGTGCAGCCGGGGAGGAAAATTAACCCCATAAGCATGACGATTCTCATTCCGATTGGATTTCTCATGCCGCCTCCAACTTTGTGAAACTGGTATATTTGTTGTAACAAAAATAATGACCAACTCGTTAAGAGAAACCATTCATGAATTTTATATAATCAATTATCAGATTTTACCCGAAAAGGTTTTACATATATAATGTAAACAATAGGGTTGCTTATGGAAAATGTCAATATCCTGGTAGTAGAAGATGACGACACCGTTGCATTAACTATAGAGCGCTGCCTTCGAAGGGAAAATTACAAAGTCACTTTAGCCAGCTCTGGGGTTCAGGCGCTCCAGCTTGCACGCCGCCGCATACCCGACATGGTCTTGCTGGATGTGGTGATGCCCGGTATGGATGGATTCGCGGTATGCAAAGAGATGCGCGCAGACCCCATCCTGTCACAGGTTCCGATCATTTTTCTTACTGCACGTTCCAAAGATGAAGACCGCATTACTGGTTTTTTGGCCGGCGGGGATGATTACCTGGGCAAACCTTTTAACCTGGATGAATTGATCCTGCGAATCCGTGCGGTGTTGAGGCGTACGCAGTTGGCAGTCACAGCCGGAAGATCTGCTTATGAACCCTCAGGTTCAAACCAGGCTGTTCCTGCAAGCAACGCACGCGATGTGAAGATCAAGGGATATTGCCTGAACGTGCGTACGTTTGAGGTCACAACGCCCAAAGGGGTTAAGATCCTGCTGACCCCAGTGCAATACGATTTGTTGTTTCACTTCATGACGCATCCCGGAGAAATTTTTTCTCCTTCCAGGTTATTGGATGAGATCTGGGATTATCCTTCGGATGCCGGCAGCCCGGATCTGGTTCGTGTGCACATCAAAAACCTGAGAATGAGGGTGGAAGATGATCCATCGTCGCCAACCTTCATTGAAACAATTCCTGGATACGGATATACCATCCGCACTAACTAATCGGTGACCCATATGGATCTTCATGAAACATCGCGTGTTGACCCTCTTTTGCAGGTTATGCGCCTGATCGACCAGGCTCAAAAACAATCGGAAATCGAGACAAATCCGGATCCCCCGTTCATGCGGGCGATGCGCGATTACTTTGAAACAGACGGCGTTGTGGCATTGGTTTTTGACGGCGGAGACAACGGGCGCGTAACGAAGATGGAACTCCACCGCGGTTCCGAATGGCGCATCACCAACGGACTCGATTTTGAAAAGGGTTTGCTGTTCGGCACATTAAAAACAGGCACGATCCAGGAGTTTTCATCACCAGCAACAAATAAAGGGTTCTATCCTGTTCTGGATTGCGTAAAAGACCTTACTTCGCAATTCATGGTGTGCGGGCCGGTGGAACATTGCGCTAAAAAGTATGGAGTCATAGGTCTGATCAACCCAAGGAATTATTTTGTAAACTCGAAAGACAAGATCCTCTTCCAGTTGTTCCTCACTTCATTATCCAACCAGTATTACGCTTCGATGATCATGCGCGAAATGCGGGCTGTTGATGAGGATTTGCATGTCAGCCGCCAACAATTGCTCAACTCCAGGAATGCCTTGCGCAGTCTTTTTGATAATATCCCCGATTCATTTTACATGGTGGATACGAATTACCGCTTGAAAGCAGTCAACCTGAGCCGGGCGAATCGATTGGGAAAACCCCCGCGCGAGTTGGTGGGTAAAAAATGTCATGAAGCCCTGTTTGGATTAGCCGAACCGTGTGATGAATGTTTATTAAAAGAAGTGATCTCAACCGGGAAGCCAATGCAATTGGTCCATCATACCTGGCTTTTGGAGAAAAGACCGCGGGAGTGGGACATTAATTGCTACCCGGTTACCAACGCTGACGGCAACATAGAACAGGTAATTCTATTGGAGCAAGATGTCACAGATAAACGCAAGATGGAGGAAGATCTAATCCAGAATGAGAAACTACTGGCGATCGGGCAACTGGCTGCCGGAGTCGCTCATGAGATCAATAATCCGCTTACATCGATCCTGGCCAACAGCCAGATGCTCATGCTGGATTTGGATCCTGAACAAAACGAACTGTTGGAATCGGTTACACTGATCGAAATGGCTGCCCGTCGTGCAACAAAAGTGGTGGAAAACCTTCAAAGCATGGTGCGAAAGGAAAGATTCGATCTTCAGCGGTTGGATCTCAATGAATCCATTCAAAACGCCTTAATGCTCGTGTCGCATGAATTCATGTCGCGCCAAATTTCCATCCGGTTCACGCCAGGCAGCGGCATGCCGTTGATCGTCGCCAGCGGGGACCATCTTCAAGGGGTATGGATCAACCTGTTGATGAATGCCATCGAAGCCATCGGTGACGTGCCGGGAGAGATCAAAATTGCGACATTGTTCGACGACGGTAAATTCTATGTTGAGATCAAGGATTCCGGCGCGGGAATTCCGGAGGAATATCTGGATAAGATCTTTGAACCGTTCTTTTCTACAAAAAAAGCCCGACATGGAACAGGTCTGGGGCTTTCCCTTGCCAAACGGATCATTCAAGC
>DAOUGM010000038.1:0-60596 GCA_034428895.1 Anaerolineaceae bacterium | reverse complement strand
CGCTTGGATTCAAGAAGGTCCAACGCATCCTCGCAGCGCGGATCATCCAGTTTTCCAATCTCATTCATTACCCTCAACCCCACCAGGATGTCGTAATGCCAGTAGGGTGGATAAGCAAGTTTGGTGAATTGATCTTCCATTATCTCGCCATTACTCAACCGCTTATATAAATGCCTGCAAAGGAAAACTTCACTCGCCTTTTCAACGGCTGACCTGGCCTTTGGATCGCCGGTTAGGCAGGCGTATGCATTCATCGCTTGTAATGGAAGCCAGGTTTCATAAAAGGAACTGTGAGACGCCTGCGTTTTTTTGTCACAATTCCATCCTCCGTCCGGCCACTGCCACTTCAGTAGAAGTTCGATCAGTTGCTCGATACGCGGATCGATGATCTCCAGTTTGATCATCGCAAGCACCGCGGTAGCTTCCTGCAGTGCGCAACGCCGGAAAAGACCTTTAATTTGCGGCACCCTTTTCAACCTGGATTCATCCAACAGCCAATCCAGCACCTGGTCGCGCAGCGGAATCAAACTTTCATCACCCGGCGGATACCCCATGTCGGCGAGAAGCAGCAAGGTCCAGAACGCACCGCGCCATTTTGCATATGCATGCCAGGGGAATTTTCCGTCCGGCAGCCTTCCAGCCAGCATGGTTTGAACGCTCTCGGAGCATCTGATTTCCTCCCGCATTTGGCATACCTCGGGGTCATTTTTATCCTTTCCGCATATGCCGGTGGCAGTAAGGTATCGGACACTCGGTTCGTTCGAATTCAACAGGCGATTAATAACAAGATCAGAATTCATGGCTTGCTCCATACCTGCATGAAACAACTCTTTTTCTGCCAGATCTCCTCAACACAAAATCCCGCCCCTGTTGCCAGAGTACGATAATAATTGGAGTTTATTTCAAAGGGAGGCTAATGTGTACGATTGTCTCCCCATTGAGTCGAATTTTTAACCCAATCGCCACTATCGGTTGGCGATTACCATTGCGGGTTGGGAGGATGCCGTCCCAAACATAAACCTTACCCCCATGCTGCAGTACCCGATATATTTCCTTGAGAACCTGTTGATGATCCTTGACGGGAATGAACATAAAACCAAAAAACACTGCGGCTGTGGTAAAAGTTTCATTCAGAAACTTCATTTCACCTGCATTCATTTGTATCTTCAATGGGCCGTCAGGAGCCTCAATTAGTTCGGACAGATTCAGATCAATGGAGATCGTTTTTGATCCCTTCATCCTCCCGATGATTCCCTCACCACCCCCACACACATCCAACACCCACCCCTTGGATGGAAATTCAAGGACTTCAATATCAGCATGATCGACATAATACAATCTGTCTGAAACAATTCCAGTATCTTCCATAATAACCCCTCCATTTTCTGCTTTACCAGAGTCAACAGGTAAACCAGAGGTAAAAAACACAACTCATTAGCACTCATAAATCACCACCGTCGAACCCAACTTCTATGCTGCAATTTCAGTGGGCGCTGGTGCACTTAACAGTTTAATTCGCCAGTAAGCACTGTAATGGCTTTACCACCGATATATACACGCTCACCGCTCAAACGGACTCTCACGATCCCTCCGCGGGCAGAAAGCTGCTGCCCGGTGAGGTAACTCTTACCTAATCTTTCTCCCCAATAAGGGCCCAGGATGCAGTGTGCCGATCCTGTAACAGGATCCTCATCGACCCCCACCCAGGGGGCGAAGTAACGCGAAACGAAATCAATTCCCGGTTTTTCAGAGCGGCTGGTAACGATCAGTCCTCTACCGGAAAATTGCTTCAGCCGCGCAAAATCCGGTTTAATGTTCATGATGTCATTCTCGTCAGTGAATTCCAGCAGCCATTTATCTCCGCTGAAATGAACATTATCCGGAACAGCGCCAATGGCAGCAATGATCTCTTCGGCAAGATCACCCGGTGTGCACGCAGCGGCGGGAAAATCCAGTTCGATGATTGTTTGCTTGCGTTCAGCGCTCAACCAACCCGACCTGGTGGAAAAGCGGAGGCGCGTCATCGGAGATTCCCTGCCTGATTCCCACAACACATGGGCAGTTGCCAACGTTGCATGTCCGCATAATTCGATTTCAGTTTGGGGAGTGAACCACTGCAACTGATAACCGTTCGATAGTCGGCTTACAAAGGCGGTTTCCGAAAGGTTCATCTCACGTGCCACGAGCTGCATCCAATGCGGTGGCTGGGGTTGTTCAAGCACCACTATCGCGGCAGGATTGCCTTTAAATGGCTGATCTGTAAATGCATCGACTTGAAAGACTGGAATGTTCACATTGCCCTCTGATCACTTAATTTCATTAAATTTTATCCTTAATCCGGTCCAGAGAAAGCAGTAAATGGTCATTCTTATATCGGATATTTGTTCTAATTAAAGGTTTTGTGCTACAATCACCTTATGGATTTATTCGACCACGCCATGCAAGAACGGATGCATACCGAAGCGCCACTGGCGGCACGACTGCGCCCACGTACGCTGGAAGAATTTGTAGGACAGGAGCACATCATCGGAGAGGGCAGGCTTCTGCGCAGAGCAATCGTCGCCGACAGGCTTTTCTCTTCAATAATTTTCACCGGCCCGCCAGGTACCGGTAAAACGACCCTGGCGCGCTTGATCGCAATGCATACCCGGGCACATTTCGAGAACATCTCGGCCGTGCTTGCCGGAGTGGCTGATCTACGCCGGGTAATCTCCGAGGCCACCGACCGTCGCAGGTTGTACCATAAGCGCACCATTCTCTTTATCGACGAGGTCCACCGCTGGAACAAAGCCCAGCAGGATGCTCTTCTGCCGCATGTGGAAAGCGGCATGATTACCCTGATCGGCGCAACCACTGAAAACCCCTTCTTTGATGTCATTCCCGCCCTGGTGTCTCGTTCGCGCATCTTTCAACTTGAACCTTTACACCAGCAGCAGCTTGAGACCATTTTTCAACGCGCGTTGACAGACAAGGAAAACGGGTATGGGAATCGTAACATCCTGGTGGATGATAAAGCCAGGGAACATTTAACGCACCTTGCCGGAGGTGACGCGCGCAACCTGCTTAATGCCGTTGAGCTGGCAGTGGAGACGACCCTGCCCGACGAGAACGGCTGCATCCATATCACGCTCGAGGTCGCGCAGGAATCCATTCAAAAACGCGCCTTGCTGTACGACCGCATGGGAGACGAACATTACAACACCATTTCAGCCTTCATTAAATCCGTGCGCGGTTCTGATCCCGATGCGGCCTTGTATTGGCTGGCCAAGATGATCCTGGCGGGAGAGGATCCGCGTTTTATTTTGCGGCGGCTGATCGTGCTGGCGGGAGAAGATATCGGCCTGGCTGATCCGCGCGGGATCCAGGTGGCGGCCTCGGCAGCGTATGCCTTCGAATACATCGGCATGCCGGAAGGCATTTACCCCATCGTGGAAGCCACCCTCTACCTGGCAACGGCACCCAAATCGAACTCCGCCGGTGCTTTTTTTGCAGTCCGGGAGAATATCGAACAAAACGGGGCCGGAGCAGTACCTATTCACCTCATGGACAATAATCGCGACGCAAAAGGTTTTGGGCACGGTAAAGGCTATCAGTATCCGCACGTTTTCCCCGAACACTTCATTCCACAACAATATCTTCCCACGTCTTTGCTGGGAACTTATTTTTACAATCCATCCGATCAAGGTTATGAAACTCAGGCGGCCGAACGCCTGGTAAAATGGCGCGCTGCCCAGGCAAAAGCATTAGGAATCGATAAACAAGACCAAGTAAAAAAATGACGGTCATAAACTTCGTGCGGCACGGTAAAACCGGCTATACGGGCAACCGCATCGCGGGATATCTTCCCGGCATTCCTCTAACAGATGAGGGCAAAGCACAGGCAATCCGAACAGCACAATATCTGAGAAAAAAGCCGATCACCGCGGTGTATTCGAGTCCGTTGGAACGCACAATGGAAACCGCGGCAATCATTGCTGACAAATTTAACCTCGAAATTCGCAAAATGGATTTTCTGAAGGAAATTAATTTTGGAATTCTTCAAGGGATGGGAGAGGAACTGGATCAACAACCTTCCTGGCAATTGTTTTTGAATGCACCATCAAAATGCGTTTTTCCCGGGGGTGAATCAGCGATCGAGGCACAAGCTCGCATTGTCACAGGTTTGAACCGGCTGTCGCAAATCCACTCCCCGACGGAGGAAATCATCTGCGTTTCCCATTGTGAAGCCATCCGGCTTGCACTCGCCCATGCGCTAAAAAAGCCGCTGGATTCGTTCATGGAAATTAATGTGGATACAGCCAGCATATCGAACGTGGAATGGGAAACAGACTACCAGAACGTGGTAAGCATCAACACAATTCCTTTGTAAAACAGGTTATTTCAGGATTTCCAGTAGATAGGGAATCGCTTGATCCACTGCAAGCGCGCGGTGGCTGAATCGATTTTTCTGCTCCAAATCCAAATCTGCCAGGGTCATCCCAGCTTCGGGTATCCAGAACAGGCGGTCGTACCCAAAACCATGTTCGCCGCTCTCACGGGGGATGATCTCTCCTTCGACCGCACCCCAAAATATCTTCACCGGACAATGAGGTGCGACAACCGCAACGGCACAACGGAATCGTGCAGTCCAAGGGTGGGGATATCGGCTCAACGCTTGAATCAATTTGGCGCGCCGGTCGGCATCGGTGGCACCTGGTTTGGAAGAGAAACGTGCAGAACGCAACCCCGGAGCGCCGCCCAGCGCATCCACTTCCAGGCCAGTATCATCCGCCAACACTGCCAATCCACTGGCTTGATGATAGGCTTGGGCTTTGAGAATGGCGTTTGCGTCGTAGGTCGATCCGGTTTCCGGAACATCCAACTTCAACCCGATATCCGCTGGCGAGAGTGTTTGTATCGGGCAATCTTTCAGAAGAGCCCTTAACTCGAGAAGTTTACCGGCATTTGTGGTCGACAGGAGCAAAACCCTTATTGTATTTTCTTTAATATTTATAATATTATTCATAATAAATTGACTTCGATATATCACTATGCTATAATCTTGTTTGTTAAGATTATATCCCGGAAGTTTTTTGACCGTGGCCATTCAACGTTTTCCTTTAAAGATCAATGTCGGATACTTTTACAACCTGCCGATCGGGAGTTATCGAGACATCCATTTTGACTTTCCCGAAATCTGCCTTCCCCCTGATCTTGATGTCACAGACTTTCACGGACAGGTGCATATCTCGCGTACACCTCAAGGTTTGTTGTTCGAGGGTCAATTCAGTGCAACAACTCCATCCGAATGTGTTCGCTGCCTTGAACCGTTCAATCAAGACCTAAAAATTAATTTCGATGAAGTTTATGCCTACAAGTCACATAATTTTACGGATTCGGGACTGTATGTGCCGGAGGATGGGAATATCGACCTGAGTCCGTTGGTCCGCGAATATCTGATGCTTAATAATCCAATCAAACCTCTATGCAGACCGGATTGCCAGGGATTATGCGTAATATGCGGAGAAAATTTAAACATTAACACCTGCGAGCATCAAGCCAGAATCAAGATCGAATGATCGGTTTCAGCAAGTACCTTTTTGAACACAGAAGTATCGATAAGGAGATCGTTTAGTGGCGAATCCAGGCAGGAGATCAAAAAGTGCAGAGGTTTTGAACTTGCTGCTCGAAAAGGCAGACGTTCAAGGGTACCTGACCACGGAAGACCTGATGGAATTCTATCCGGATGTATCGAAGGACGCTGAAAGGATAGAAGCCGTACTGGTTGCACTGCGGCGCCAGGGAGTTGAAATTTTGGACAACGAATCGGATGCGGATCTGGTGGACCAGGATCCAATTTCACCGATCACCGACATGGATAGTTTTTCCAACCTGGACAACATTTCCTCGGACGATACGATCGGTCTATACCTCAAGGAAATGTCGCGCGTGCCATTGCTTAGAATGGATGAAGAAATGGAAATTGCCCGCCGCATTGAGACCGGGCGTTTCAGTAAACGCGAATTAGACCGTTCCAACGGCGGGTGTCCGCCGCAGCGTAAGATCGAGCTGCAGCAGCAGGTGGAGGATGGAATCCTCGCCCGTGAACATTTGATCAAAGCCAACACCAGGCTGGTTGTCAGTGTGGCCAAAAAGTATATCGGCCGCGGGGTCCCTTTTCTTGATCTGATCCAGGAAGGTAACTTGGGGTTAATGAAGGCTGTCGAGAAATTCGATTATCACCGCGGCTTTCGTTTCTCAACCTACGCCACCTGGTGGATACGGCAGACGATCACACGCTCGATCGCCGACCAAGGTCGCACGATCCGTGTGCCGGTACACATGGTTGACCGCATCCGTCAGTTGTATAAACTGACCCACGAGATGGAACAACAGCTTGGTCGTTTACCCACCAATGATGAATTAGCTGAAAGAATGGAAACCACCAAGCCAAAAATTGAATGGATGCTACGCGTGAGCTGGCTCCCCCTCTCGCTGGAAAGTCCGATCAATGACGACGAAGAGGATTCTGAACTGGGTCAATTTGTAGAGGATCAGTTCACCCCCACCCCAATACAAAGCGCGTACGAAAAGTTACTGCGCGAAAAGATCGAAGAAGTGCTGGATACGCTGCCACCGCGAGAAGCACGCATCCTGCGGCTGCGCTTCGGATTGGAAAACGGCCATAACTACACCCTGGAAGAGGTCGGGGAGAAGTTTGGACTTACGCGCGAACGCATCCGCCAGATCGAAAGCAAAGCTCTGCGCCGGCTGCGCCATCCGCGACGTTCCAGGCAACTGAGAGAATACTTGTAAAATATCGACCGCCCTTTGCATTCGGGCGGTCTTTTTCATTACTTTGCGATAAAAATCAATTTTGGGGTTTTGGCCGGGCTTCGTTTTCCTGCTCCCAACGCAGAACAGCCGCACGGATCATATCCTTTACTGCCGGATCGGGAACTGCATCGATGCCCGAATATTTATCCAATCCGACCCACACGTCCACCCCATTCTGCTGATTCTCAATCAGTCTGACTCCTTTTTCCTTTAAGGGTGTCCCCTCCAGCATCTCATCCAGGATTTTACTGATCTGCTCAGTGATCGAAAGTTCTCGATTTTGAGCCGGTTCGGGTGCGATTTCCCTTTCTTCTTGGATCTCGTATGCCTGCTGTAATTCACTCACAGCAGCAAACGAATCTGATTCGGTTTTAAAAGGTTTTACCGGAGCTTCGAGGTTTACAGGAATTGTTACGTTTTCTGGTTCGGGTTCCGGTCGGGTTTCAGAAGCAGGAATCGTTAATTTTTCCTGCTCTGCCCATTCTTTCCAAAGGGTGAGCAATTTGAGTACCCGGGTTTTTTGATCGGTCGATAGTGTTTTGGTATCCCGATAGAATTCTCCATCCAATTCCGTGACGATTCTTGTCCCTGCCGGGCTATACCATATTGTGGCAGCTTCCTCGAATCCTTCTTTTTCCATTTCTTTCGGAGCTGACCGTTTTTTAGCACCTCGAGACTCTCTGCCGGAAAATATGCTGGCGATGAGCAACCCAACAAGAAGACCAATGAATGCCGCAAGAAACAGGAACAGGGGGGATGTTTCGGTTAACATATGATGCCTCTTCCGTAAATGTGCTGCTTGATTTTTTTGTCTTGATTTAATATTATGCGATTAATTCGCTTGAAAATCAATCTCTCTGCCATGTTCAGCTTGCATCAGGTCATAATCTGGCAGCGCGGACAAAAATGTGTTCCCCGTTGTCCGACAACAATGCGTTGGATTGGTTCACCACAGGTGGAACAGGGTTTTCCTGTACGTTGATAGACATTGAAATAATTTTGAAATTCTCCGCCGCGATAAACCCAATCAATACTTGCTCCGTTTCGCCTGATACCGTCCAACAACACTAACCGTATTGAATCTAAAAGACGGGAAGATTGGTCCGGGTTAAGCCGGCTTGTTTGCTGCAGCGGATGAATGTGCGCCAGATGGAGTGCTTCGTCCGAATAAATGTTCCCCAATCCGGCAATGAAAGATTGGTCCATGAGCAGGGTTTTTACAATTCGCTTGCGCCGATTGAGTATTTTTAGGAAATATTCAGGGGTTAATTCGTCGGAGAAAGGTTCCGGACCAAGACCGCCAAGGATGCGCTGAGGATCTTCTTCAAGCCAGATGCGCCCAAATTTACGCGGATCGTTGAACACCAGTCTTGCGCCATCGGTGAAAGTTAACTTTACCCGATCGTGTTTCTGCACCGTATCCGGTCGATCCAATTCCACCCGAATATCCCCGCTCATACGCAGGTGGATAAGCAAAACATTATTGGTCAAACGCAAAACCAGGAATTTACCCCGGCGGGTGACTTCTTCAACGGTCTGATGCTTGATTCGCGAGAGAAAAACTGGCACTGAGGGAGCAGCGATGGTTCGAGGCCATTGGACATGACCATCTCTGATCCTGCGCCCGATGATTCCAGGGCGTGTTTGCATGGTATCGGCCGCTGTGAACTCGCGCTGCGTTGAATTGCGCAGCGAACGGGCAATGGTTTCTACTTCCGGCAGCTCAGGCATTCGAGCTTAATCCCAGGTTTTTATTCGTTGAACAGTTCACCTACACTGCGGCCTTCATTCGCGCGGCGGATAACTTCACCAAGCAGGGGTGCCACGGAAAGAATTTTCAACCTTCCACCAAATTGAGCGATATTTTCTGGAAGAATGGGGATTGTGTCGGTGGTAATGAATTCGGTCACCGGTAATGCAGACAACCGGTCAACCGCATTGGCTGAAAAGACAGGGTGAACAAATACCACGTACACGCTTCGTGCCCCCCTTTCCTTCGCCAGGTTTACGGCCTGGATGATCGAACCACCCGTATCGATTTCATCATCCACGATGACAACGTCACGATCTTGCACATCACCGATCATGGACAATGCCTCGGCTTTGGCATCATTGCTGACGCGTCTTTTTTCGATAAACGCAAGCGGCACGTTCATTGAGACTGCAAAGTTGCGAGCTTTCTTGGCAAATCCCAAATCGGCAGTAACCACCACGGGGCTGCGCATCTGAGTTTTTTTCGCTTTAAGATAATCAATCAAGATATAGAAAGCTGTTAGCACGTCACCCGGGATGGAGAAAAACCCTTGAATCTGTCCGGCATGCAGATCCAGGAACATGTAACGGTCGGCTCCTGCGACTTCGATCATATCTGCCACCAGGCGCGCGGTGATAGGAATGCGGGGTTGATCCTTTTTATCGGAGCGAGCATAACAAAGATACGGTACTACGGCGGTAACACGGGCGGCGGAATCCAGTCGAAGCGTCTGGATCAATATCAACAACTCCATTAAATTACGATGGACCGGAGCCGAAGTGGTCTGAATGGCATAACAATCTTGACCACGGACACTTGAGTGAAGTTGAACAAAAAGGTTCTCGTTCGGAAATTGGATGATATCCCGATCGCATAATGGAAGACCCATATGGGTGGCAATGCGGCTGGCAAGTTCAGGACATGAAGTACCGGCATAAAGTTTAATATCTCCATACTTCATACGATCGTGACGAGTTGAATGCAACACAGGCATGGTTCCTCTCTATTATCTACTTTCCTTCCATTCTGAATGAAGGATGCTCATTAATACTACGTTTAAATATCTGCCGTTCTTATATACACCGTCCCGCAAAACGCCTTCCTTCACAAAGCCGGCAGATTCATAAGCTTTGATCCCGCGCAGGTTGTTTTCATACACATATAGATAAATCCGGTGCAAATTAAGATTTTCAAATCCGTGCTTCAGCATCAGCCTGGTGGCTTCCCGTCCAAATCCTCTGTTCCAGAACGTTTTTTCACCAATAAAAATGCCGAATTCCGCACACAGGTGAACAGGTTCAATATTATGAAGGCCTGTGTTGCCGATGTGAATCCAATCATCATTTAACAACACCTCTATTGCCAACACTTGTCCGGTATGTGGGGCGGCAGCAACCTGTTTTTCGAACCACTGCTCTTCCATTGTCTTCGAAAGGGGAGCATTCATCAGAAGAAATTCGATGACCTCGGGATCGTTCAACCAGCGAACAAAACGCGGGATATCTTCCCTTTCAATGGCTCGCAAACGAACGTTCCTTCCAATGATCATGCCTTACTTTCCTTAAAGATTCACTTACGGATTAAGCCGCGTGGGGCCTCTGAAAATATAAACTGCTTCGCGAATGTTGTTCATGTTAAGCATTACCATCAACAGGCGTGAAAGACCCAATCCAAATCCGCCGTGTGGTGGGCATCCATAGCGGAAGAAATCGATGTAGTACTGGATTGGTTCCAGATGCAACCCTTTTTCAATGGCCTGCTTTGCCAACACGTCCGCACGGTGTTCACGCTGAGCCCCGGTGGTGATCTCCAACCCATTGGCAATCAGGTCATAGCTGCGGGTCAGCGTGGGATCATCGGGAACGCGCATATGATAGAAAGGACGCACCGCTATCGGCCAGTCTGTGAGGAACACAAAGTCGTGGCCATATTTTTCTTTCACATAATTCGCGATCTCTCGTTCTCCACCTGGATCCAGATCGCCTTTTTTGTCAGTTGGCAATGCATAACCACGTGCTTTCAAAATTTCTACAGCCTCGCGCATCGGAATGCGAGGGAACGGAACAGTGGGTACCACCAGATCGACCCCAAACTGTTCCTTGATCTGTTCTCCATGGATTTCCTTCACCCTGGCGTGGATATACTGCAGCCAGTTTTCTTGAACCCTCATCACGTCTTCATGCGAATCGATCCAGGATATTTCCATATCCACACCCGTGAATTCCGTCATATGCCTGGAAGTAAAAGACGGGTCTGCCCTGAAAACAGGACCGATTTCGAATATTCGCTCGAAGCCGGCTGCCATGGCCATTTGCTTGTAGAATTGCGGGGATTGCGCCAGGTAGGCGGTGCGCTCGAAATATTCCAAAGAAAACAACTCGGCACCGCTTTCGCTAGGGCTGCCTGTGAGTTTGGGGGAGTGAACTTCGATAAAATCATTCTTAAGCCAGAACTCGCGCATGGCCATTTCCATGGTGGTTTCGATCTCGAACAATAGGTGATTGATCGGCCGGCGCAAATCCATGTAACGCCAATCCAGGCGGTAATCAAGGATCGGCAAAGTCTCACCAAAGGGATCGAACGGCAACGGACTTTCAGCAGAATTTTCAACCACGAGGGATTCCAATTGAACTTCGATTTGATTCAGTTTCACCACCGGGTTATCTACAACTTTTCCGATAACGGTCAGCGCTGATTCAGTACCCAACTTCGAGATCGATTCGGCAAGCGCTTCATCATTTGGTTTCCAATGAGCCACCTGAACCAATCCTGATGGGTCGCGCAGGATTAGAAATTGGATCTTCTTTTGATCCCTGAGGGTTTGCAGCCAACCTTGTAGTTTGACCGATTGGCCGATCATGCTGCGTAAGTCCTTTACCAACGTTCTTTCCATAAAAGTGAACCTTTCCTGCTAATATATGTTGAATCGCCCTAATTATAAGGAGTTCTTTCAATTAATGTGAGAATTGCAGCGCCAGGCGAAACCTTTCGTGCAAATACCTGTTGAAGCACCGCCTCATATTTTTTTTGAGACACACTTTCCTTCCATTGTTTCACCAACTCGGCTTGAAGTTGATGTTCAACTTCTGTCCGCAATCTTTCCTGGTCGCGTTTGATCCAAAGTCCGGACTCTTGCAGGTATTTTTTATGATCGGAAATCGAAGCGATTACGTCTTGGATTCCTGAATTCTGAGTGGCGATGGTCTTAATTACAGGTGGGATCCATTGTTTTTCCATCGGTTGAATTTCTTCAATCGTAAGTGCATGACTCGCTTTGTGATTCATCAAGATGGTGTAACCCAGGTCCAGGTTGGCGCGCAGGGCGCGTTCGGTATTCTCCACCCCCGGGTGATCGGCTTTATTGATCACAAGGATATCCGCAATCTCCAGAATACCTGCTTTGATCGCCTGGATATCGTCGCCCATTCCCGGAGAATCCACCACAATGGTAGTATGAGCGAGTTTGGCGATATCCACTTCGTTCTGACCAGCACCAACCGTCTCCACCATGATGATGTCGAATCCTGCTGCATCCAGGACTTGAACAACACCGGCTGTAGCCCTTGCCAGTCCACCCAGTTCTCCGCGTGAAGCCATGGAGCGAATGAATACCCCTGGATCGCCGGCAAGTTCGCGCATGCGCACGCGGTCACCCAGGATGGCACCTCCGGAAAACGGGCTGGAAGGATCAATAGCCACAATGGCTATGGTCTTCTCTTTCTCCAGGCGCAACGCACGTGTTAAACAACTCACCAGGGATGATTTTCCGGTTCCTGGCGCACCGGTAATGCCGATCAAATGTGCCCTACCGGATTTTACAAAGAGGTTGTCCAACGCATTTTGCCCGGCTTGTGTCCCATTTTCAACCTCAGTTAAAAGGCGAGACAATACCAGTCGATTCCCCTGGACAACCGCATTCAGATCAATCATTCAAATCCTCAACCTCAGACCGCCGGCACAGTAGATAAGATATCCTCAGCGATTTTCGTGGTGGGTGTGCCGGGGCCGTATACGGCAGAAACACCTGCTTTCATCAGCACAGGAATATCCTCTTCAGGGATTATGCCGCCAACAAAAACACGCACATCGTTCTGACCATTTTCCCTTACCAATTCCACAACTTTAGGAACCAGTACCAGGTGTGCGCCGGAGAGGATCGACAGGCCGATGACATCCACATCTTCCTGGAGAGCAGCTTCAGCGATCATCTCGGGCGACTGGCGCAGGCCAGTATAGATCACTTCCATGCCCGCATCCCGTAAAGCACGCGCAACGACTTTTGCTCCGCGGTCGTGTCCATCCAAGCCCGGTTTTGCGATCAGAATCCTAATTCTTTTATCAGCCATGCCCTGCTCCTTTTCACGATTGTTCCTCGGATGATTTCCCACAATTAATTCTACTATTGGAAAAATTATTGGCATAGTGGATTTTGAACATCATTCCACCTGTTGTTAATCAGGTTATTGACACAAGACACACTGTTTAGAATCAAGCCAAAATTGCTATAATGGAATAAATTATTTTGGAGGAATTATGACAGAAGATCTTCGCAATTTAATTGAAGAACAACCAAAATCATCCTTCAGCATTCAGGCTATCTTGAGTGTCGTTACCGGAATACTTTCCTACCTGTTGATTTTCTTCCATTCACTCATCAATATGGGATTTATCGTTGCCGCCATTCTAGCACCAATCTCGGCTGTGATTGCCATATTTACCGGGCATAAAGCCAAACGGAAGATCCGCCAATCAGGCGGCGCGATTCACGGCAGCAAGTTAGCCGGGGTTGGGCTATTCCTTGGCTATCTTTATATCATCGTGGCAGTTCTTTTCTTGATCCTTGCTTTGTTGGGCTTGGGTGGATTGATCGCCGCAATTAAAAGCCTAATCGGAGGATAATCCGAAACCCGGATTCAGTGATTCGAAAATTCTTTTGGAGGTAAAATGGCTATTCCTCAACCCCCTGAACTCCCTCAAGGACTGCGCAATTCCCAACTAATTGGACAAGCGAAGGACAGCAACCTGGCCATCGCCAGTTTGATCACCGGAATCCTGGGATGGATCCTTGTTCCCGTGTTGGGCTCCCTGGCAGCCATTGTCACCGGTCATCTTGCGAATAAAGAAATTAACGAAAGCAACGGTATGCTTTCCGGCAAAGGTATGGCGACAGCAGGCTTGATCCTTGGATACATTCAGATCGGCTTTATTGTCCTTGCATTAATCGCCATCATCGTATTGATCATTGTATTTTCTGCCAATATCCCGGAATTCTTCAATATCGCCGGTTAACGCAAACATCCCCATTTGAATATTCCACTCACTCCTAAACCTTTTGGTCATAAAGGATATGCTACCTTTTATTTTTATCAGCGTATATTGAATAAGCAATAAACAATGGTAAAGATAGGAGAAAAAATGACTACACCTGTTTATACAGATCCAAACGGAAATCCGATGCCACCGGCAATTAAGAGGGATAGCACCCTGGCAATCGTCAGCCTGATCACCGGAATACTGGGTTGGAGCATCTTTCCATTTATTGGATCGATCGTGGCTGTAATAACCGGACACCTGGCCAAGAAAGAAATCCGCGAAAGCGGCGGCTTGATGGGCGGTGATGGAATGGCTCTTGCCGGCTTGATTTTGGGATACACTGCGATTGGCATTGGCATTCTTTGCCTGATCGCATTAATCCTCTTCATCACGCTTGCCGCCACCAGTTCAGTAACCTCATTCTACTAGATCGATCTGATCGAAAGAAAGCAGCAAACCAATTCCCCTTGTTTTCGATACCGAAACCAAGGGGAATTACATTTTGCCGACGCATAACCCTGCAGTAATCAACCCCATCAATTCATCAATCGGAATATGGTAAACTTAAATATAAACTTAAAAAATCAGAGGTAAGGAAAAATCCTTTATGCCTGCCATTTATCCTTTTACTGCTGTTGTTGGACAAGAAAGAATGCGCCGTGCGCTTGTTTTGAACGCCGTCGATCCACGCATCGGAGGTGTATTGATCCGCGGTGAGCGGGGAACTGCCAAATCCACGGCCGCCCGCGCTCTGGCTGCCCTTCTTCCCAACGTGAAGGTCGTCAACGAATGCCGTTTCGGCTGTGATCCGGACAAACCTTCCACATGGTGTACGGAATGCCGGGAGCGCGCCGAACGAAGCGAACAGCTGGAAGCGATCACCCGACCGACACCTTTTGTCAACCTTCCGGTTTCCGCAACAGAAGATCGGGTGGTGGGCACGCTGGATATTGAAAAAGCCATCCAAAAAGGGGTGCGCAGTTTTGAACCTGGCGTACTTGCCGCTGCCAACCGCGGTCTGCTTTATATAGATGAAGTCAATCTGCTCGACGATCATGTAGTCGATGTGCTGTTGGATGCCGCTGCGATGGGTGTCAACATCGTCGAGCGTGAAGGTATCTCCTTCACACATCCCGCGCGATTTATTCTCGTTGGAACGATGAATCCCGAAGAGGGCGACCTGCGCCCGCAACTCCTCGACCGTTTTGCTCTTTCTGTTGAAATTCGGGGCATCCGTGATGCGCGCGAAAGGGTGCAGATCATGGAGCGCAACATTGCCTTTGAGTCTGATCCCAACCGTTTCCGCGAAGAATGGCTCCCCAAGGAACAGGAACTTTCGCAGCAGATCGAAAATGGCCGCCAACTCGTGGATAGCGTCGGGTACACCCGTCAAAACCTGTTATCCATTGCCGCGCTCACCGCGTCATTGAATGTCGATGGACACCGTTCCGACCTCGTCATTCTTAAAACCGCACGCGCCCAGGCTGCGTTCGATGGGCGCACCGAGATCACCGACCGGGATATCGCCCTGGCTGCCGAACTTGCGCTCCCGCACCGCCTGAAAAGCGGCCCATTCCAACGCGAAGAGATGGGCATGGAGGAATTGCAGGAACGCATCGAACAACTTCAGGGAGGGACTGTCTCCGGTACCAAGCAGGGTTCCGTCTCCGACCTGGGAGATGAGGAGCGGTCCTCTCCAAAAAAAGTGTGACGCCGGAGGAAACCGGCGGACAAACACCGGAACAGGGACAACCCCAGCCGTCTCAGCAGAATATTTTTGATAAAGATGATGCCTTTTGGTGGGCAGGCGGTCAAAAAATGCCCAATGGCGAGGAATTTAATCCGCGTAAATTAGATACCCCGCTGGATAAGATGATGCGCTCCTATGCAGGACGCCGCTCGGTCACGCATACAGAACGCAAACGCGGCCGGTACATTCAATCGCGGCCGGCAAGCGGCAAAATCGATGACCTGGCATTCGATGCCACGCTTAGGGCAGCCGCACCTTTTCAATCCCAGCGCAGCGACATCAAGTCGCGCAACAAGATTGCCTTTGCCATCCGCCCGACAGACTATATGAAAAAAGTCCGCGTCAGAAGAGCTGCCAATTTGATCATCTTCCTCGTCGATGCGTCATGGTCCATGGCTGTGGCTGAACGAATGACAGCCACCAGAGGTGCGATCATGTCGCTCCTCACAGATGCCTACCAACGGCGCGATCGCGTGGGACTGATCGTCTTCCAAAAGAACCTCGCCACCCTCGTTCTACCTCCCACCAACTCGGTCATGCTGGCAGAAACCGCCCTGGCGGATATTCCGGTTGGAGGGAAAACCCCTCTCAGTGCTGGATTAATGATGGCGTATGAGGTAATCCGCAAAGAAAAATTGCTGCACCCGGAGGTCATGCCTCTGTTGATCGTGCTAACTGACGGCGCGGGAAATGTATCCATGGGTTACAGTTCACCGCAGGAAGAAGCCTACAATATCGCCGAATTGATTGCCAAGGAAGACATTCACAGTGTAGTGATCAACATGGAGCACGCTGCGTTTGACCAGGGGTTGGCTCAAACCCTGGCGGACCATCTGGATGGTCCGTGCTACACGATCACTGACCTGAAGGCGGAATCTCTATTCGTAACTGTGCAGCAGGAAATCCGCCAGGTGAATGCTCTCAACTATCTTGATTTCAAGAAATGATCAGAGGAAATATTACCACTGCTGGTGCTTGCCCAGTTTTTACGCACGTGATATTATGAACGCTAGGAAACCCTCATGATGCAGGATCCAATACGACGCTCGCGTACCCGCTCAATATTAATGATAGTCATCCTTTCGACCATCCCCTGTTATCTGCTGGGGTTGATCGTTTTATGGATCAGCAACAATGCGCGGACGCAAATCACACCCACACCCACGATCGCCATCGAGGTTAGCCTGCCGCCTGTTGAGATGACTCCCACTTTACCCATTCCCACCGCGATTTTTGCCACACCCACGATTACAACAACGCCCACGATCAGTGTCACTCCGAGTCCGTCAGCCACCTACTTCATTCCATCCCCGACACCCAGCATAACCCTTTCACCAACTGAAACGGAGACACCACCTGCGCCAACGGATACAAACACTCCTGAGCCCATTCCCAGTAACAATCCTTGATACTCATTTCAGGCGGATCTTCCATGAACAATATTGAGGCATTTTTACTTAACTTACTGTCCGCTCCCGGACTTTCCGGTTTCGAAGACCCGGCATATGAGATCATAAGGGATCAATGGCTACCTTTGGTGGATGAAATTTCCTCCAGCCGTTTGGGCAGCCTCCACGCACTGCGCAGATCTGCCGAAGGGGGTAAAAGTCCCAATCTGTTGATCGCCGCTCATATGGACGCGATTGGATTAATGGTTACACAAATTAACGATGGATTTCTGGGGATCACAGCAGTAGGCGGTGTTGACCCCCGCATTCTCCCCGGCCAGGCTGTGACCGTACACGGTAAGAAGGATATCCCGGGCGTTGTACAAATGCTGCCGGATCGTTTAATGCCCAGCAGTGGCGCTGGAAAAGCCCCCATATTCGATACTTTATTTATCGACACGGGTCTACGACCTGGCGAACTCAAAGCGAACGTGCGCATCGGCGATATCATCTCTTTTGCGCAGGAACCCCTTCAGATGGGCAGCGGGTACATCGCCGGACATAGCCTGGATAACCGCATTTCCGTGGGGGCTTTAACCGTCTGCCTGCAGGAATTACGGAATTTCAACCTGAAATGGAACATCTGGTGCGTCGCCACCGTGCAGGAAGAAATGAACATGAGCGGAGCATTCACATCCGCCTACGAGATCCGCCCGGATATGGCCATTACTGTGGATGTCACCTTCGCCAAAGGTCCCGGGTCAACCGATCATCGGACTTTTGCCCTGGGTAAAGGTCCATCACTGGGTGTGGGCGCCAACATTCATCCGGCGCTTTACCGCCAATTCAAACAGACAGCCGAGGAGATGGATATGCCGTACGCGGTGGAGACCATGCCGTTTAGCTCGGGAACGGATTCGATGGCAATGCAAACCACCATGGAAGGCATTCCCAACATGGTGCTTGGCATCCCTGTCCGTTACATGCATACACCGGTTGAATTGACCGCCATCAACGATATTATGAGGACAGGCCGCCTTTTGGCAAGATTCATTACAAAACTTGAAACGGATTCTCTGGATCGATGGATTGCGGGGAAATATTGATGAAACCAGAATTATCAAAAATCCCCTCGGTAAAGATCAATAAAGCCCTGCTTTCCTTGTTGGAAAAATTAAGCAATGCAGCCGGGGTCTCCGGCTGCGAAGACGAAGTACGCCGGCTCGTGATCGACGCCATCAAACCCTATGCGGATGAATACAAGGTAGATGCAATTGGCAACGTTCTGGCGGTCAAACATTCCGATGATCCACACGCCCTGCGCGTGATGTTCGCTGCACATATGGATGAAGTTGGTCTTATGCTTGTGGAAGATGAAGGAGACGGGATATTCGCTTTCGACAGGGTTGGCGGGATAGATGAGAGACAGCTTGCGTCAAAACCGGTCAGTGTCGGTAAAAACCACCTTGCCGGTGTCATTGGCAGCAAACCCATCCACCTGGAAGACCAACACGATGCCAGCCAGGTTATCTCAAAGAATAGCATGCGTATCGATGTAAGCCCTGCCAACAGCGGCAAGCTTGAGATCGGAGATTATGCAGCGTTTGCCACAAAATTCAAGCGCAGCGGCAGCAGCCTTTTTGGCAAAGCTCTGGATGACCGTTTGGGTGTTGCATCCCTGATCGAATTGATCAAAGATACACCACGGAACCTTGAGATCCTTTTTGCATTCACTGTGCAGGAAGAAATCGGCCGGCGCGGTGCGATGGTGGCCGCCTATGATTTCAAACCGGACATGGCATTCATCGTTGATGCCACTCCGTCCTTTGACATGCCTGGTTGGGAGGAAGCAGAGAATACCCGATATAACACCCGCCTTGGCTGCGGTCCCGCCATTTATTTATCCGATGCCGGTACGATCTATGATCCGCGCATGATCCGGTTTATATTAACCCTCGCTGAGGAGTATCATATCCCGTACCAATTCCGGCAGCCGGGTACTGGTTATACAGATGCGGCGGGTATTCATATTAATCGTAATGGAGTTCCCTCCATATCGATCTCGATCCCCATACGTTACCCTCACACCCCCATCTCTCATGCAAAAATCGAAGATTGGGGAAATACTCTTTCATTGCTCAAACTGGCATTGTACAATGCCGATCGCTCGATCCTGGCCGTTGACCGCTAGGACTATCTCTGCTGAGGAATCAAGAACAATATGAAAGCACTCATACGAAAACTTTCACAAACCCCCGGCCCATCCGGATACGAATCAGGTGTCCGTCAAGCCATATACGATGAGCTCAAAGGTTATTCCAACGACATTCAAACGGATGCGTTGGGAAATCTTATCGTGCGCATCGGTAAAAAGACATCCGATGGGATGCGCATTATGGTGGCTGCTCACATGGATGAGATCGGCATCATCGCCAGCCATGTTGAGAGGAACGGAATGGTACGTTTTGGGACTATTGGCACAGTTTTACCGCGATATCTGCCAGGCAGCCAGGTGTTATTTCTCAACGGTGCGCGCGGAGTCATCAATACCGACAGACCTGAAGACCCTTCAAAACCCCCATCTATCGAAAATCATTTTATTGATATGGGTGCTGATAATAATGAGGATTGTCCTGTAAAAATCGGTGACCTGGCAGTTTTCAATTCTGAATTCCTGGATCTTGGTCAACGCATTATCTGCAAAGCGCTCGACAATCGCGCAGCATGCGCCATCGCCATTGCAACTATCAAGCAAATCCGGGATACGACCAATGAGCTAGTCTTCGTATTCAGCGTTCAGGAAGAAGCGGGATTTAGGGGAGCACAAACCGCTGCCTTCGGTATCGAGGCTGACCTGGGATTTAGTCTCGATGTAACATTGGCGGGAAACAATAAGAGGCACGATAGACATTGCGTATTGGGTAAAGGTCCCGCAATCAAAGTTCGTGATGAAAATTATATTTCCGATCAAAAAGTAGTCAACTGGATGGTCGAAGGAGCCAGAAAGATCAACTCGCCGTATCAACTTGAGGTAATCGATAGCGGATCAACTGGCGCCCGCATGATGCAGATCACGAGAATGGGCATGCTCTCCGGTGGTTTGTCTTTACCCTGCCGATATGTTCATTCCCAGTCGGAAATGATCGATATAGCTGATTGTGAAAATATGGTCAAGTTACTCGTTGAACTGCTTGGCAACCCGGTACAATTAGGAAGATGATCAAAAAAAGTGCGCTCCTGGTATCAATAACCATCGGCTTGATAGTAATCTCATTATCAGGCTGCCAATCAATTCTCGACAGATTTCCGTTCCTGAAGAGTTCACAAACGCCGGAGCCCCAGGTCATGATCACGCCAGAGCCAACGACACAGCCCGATATTCAGCCGATCATACCACCAGCACCTGGTCAAATTAATCAACTCTCACTTTGGCTTCCGCCGCAATTCGATCCGAACAACGGTACGCCTGCCGGCGACCTACTGAATGCCCGATTGGCACAATTTTCTAGTGAACACCCAGGTGTGACCATAACAGTGAGGATTAAAGCTAGCAATGGGTCTGGCGGGCTGTTGGATTCACTCACGACAGCCAGCGTTGCTGCGCCCACAATTTTACCTGGCATCATTTTGCTAACCAGGTCGGACCTTGAATCGGCAGCGCGGGAAGGTCTGCTGACTCCAATAGAATCCACAGACGTGGAGATCAACGAAAATGATCTTTTTGCCTATGCCAATGGATTGGTTCGGACCAGAGGTGCAAAATTCGGCATTCCCTTTGCCGGGGACGTTTTGGTGCTGGCTTACACACCATTACAGATTGGTTATCCCCCGGTGTTCTGGCGGGACGTGCTACAACAGCAATCCATTATTGCGTTTCCGGCCGCTGATCTTAAGGGTCTGATCCCCCTCGTGCTCTACCAGGAATTGGGAGGAGAATTCATCGGGGATGAAGAAGATGTGATGCTTCAGGAAACACCGCTCCAAAGGAGCTTGCAAGTCATTTCGGACGGTGCCGCGGCCAATGTTTTTCCATATTGGCTGACCGAATACTCCACTTTTGAACAATGCTGGCAGGCACTGCAGGAATCACGTGCGGCGTATGCCGTAATATGGGCTTCTCAGTACCTGACTGAAACGCCCGATAATGTCTCTATCACGTCTCTGCCTGCGGTGGAAAATAATTCGCTGACATTAGCGGATGGTTGGATTATGACATTCCCCCAGACATCACCTGAACGGTACGCCGCTCACCTGGCGTTGGCTGAATATTTACTCGATCCTGATTTCCAGCAGCAATGGAGCGAGGCAGCCAGTGTGCTGCCGGTTAGCCGCACAGCCCTATCCGGTTGGAAGGACCAAGGCCTCTCGGGTATCCTGCTGCAAATGGCTGAGACGGCACTCTTGATTCCCTCGAACAAGATCGTGGAAACAGCAGGTCCTTTGCTCAGCAGTTCAGTACAGGAACTGATCCGTAAACAAGTGAGTTACATTCAAGCGTCGAATTCGATCCTTAAAGAATTATCCGAGTAGACTGAGGTGGTCAATGAAAACCTTTTTTAAGGATGTTTGGAATGCAATCATAAAAGATTCAGGGGTGATCAATCGACTACTTCTTATCTTGCTGGTACTGGCAATCCTGGTCATTGCCATGTTGCTCAGTGGACCCAAACCCAAAGATTACACTCCCACCGCCACACCCACTCCTCCTCCGGCCGGGTGGATAACCTCTTCGATCTCACCGGCCGGTGCCCCATCACCGGAATACGTCCAGGCTACAGGTGTGATCATCGCAGTGATTATGGTGGTTTTGATCATTATTATTGGAACCATCGTTGAATTAATTCGCAGTAAAGACAAAAACAGTACCTGAGATCCTGTCTTTTTTACTCTCCGAAAAGTACTTCCAGATAACAGTCGACCACCCGCTCGATATCAAAATTACGTTCAGCATGCCTCCGCGCACCATCGCGGAGCAAATCCCGCTGCAGGATCACTTCGCGCCCAGCATCGGCAAGCGCATAAACATCGGGAGGATCAAGATTCCACACATTCCCCCCGTAGCAGGCAATCCGACCCGCCTCGGCTGTGACCAGTTCCTTCATCGCACCGGTTTCGAATCCGATAACCGGTAAACCGCATGCCATGGCTTCGATCACAGAATTGGGACAAGAGGCATTGATGTCCGCCGAAAAGAGCAAATGCGCCGAACGGTGAATTTCAGGGATCAGTTCGTGTTTGATCACACCACACCAGGTGATCTTTTCTCCCATTAATTCTGCCTGCAACCGGAGGTTTTTTGGTACGTCGCCCACCACCATTAATTCAACGGGTTTATCCATGCGTTGATTGAGCAGGCGGATCAATTGAATACCCGTGATCAATCCTTGTTCGTAACCGCCGCCAAGATGGCCTTCCACCAGTAAAATCCGGTAGTGATCTCTGAGCAGGTTGGGCTCGCCCGGTGAAAATAGTCCGAGGTCGACCCCGTTATGAATGGTTACTTGCGGAGTGGACAATTGTCCGTAGACGCGATTCCACCAATCTCTGGAAAAATCACTTTGATAGACAATGCGGTCCGCCATACGCCGTACATAAGACAATTTTATGTTTCCGAATTCCGCCTTGATAAAATGGCGGACGCCGGTGAACTTTTTTCGATGAACCCAGTTCATGCCATTCAACCGCTGAACCACCCTGATCCCGGCTTTTTGTGCACGTTTCACAGCATCCAAGCGCTTTGCCGCTCCGATCAAAAGGATCGCAGAAACAGCAGGGTCGCTCGGGTCGTATGTAACTGCAACTCCGCGCTGCTTCAGTACAGAGATCATGGCAGATTGAAAGGAAGCCGGGCCGCCCAAACCAAGCTTATGAGGCAGGATGCAGATGCTTTTCTGTTCGAAGTTCACGTATATTCCATTCAAAAAGTGATTTTACTTTACTCGGAATACTCCATAATGGCCTGAACGATCCTGGCGGCAGCCTTGCCGTCTCCAAAAGGGTTGGCAGCATGCGCCATGGATGCATAAGCATCCTGATCGTCCATCAACTTGGAAGCCTCATTAACTATCCTCTGCACGTCAGAACCCACCAATTTGAGTACTCCAGCCTCCAATCCTTCGGGCCGTTCGGTTTTATCACGCAATACCAGGGTCGGCTTGCCCAAACCCGTGGCTTCTTCCTGTATGCCGCCGGAATCGGTCAAGACAATGTGCGCGGCTTTCATCAAGTGGACCAGTGAGAGATAATCCATCGGTGGGGTTAATATCACCTGCGGAACATCTTTTAATAATTTGTTGACGGGTTCCTGGATGTTCGGATTCATGTGAACCGGGTAGAGAATCCGAAGCGTATCTTCGTAACGCTCGACCAGCAATCTCAATGCACGGCATATATTCTGAATCGGCTGGCCAAAATTTTCCCGGCGGTGCGCCGTCACCAGGATCAAGCGCCGTTGACCGGAGGTAATGCCCCAATGTGCCAGCCAATCCGCAACCTGGACAGGCGGCGGGAATTGAGAAATATGCTGCAGTGCGTCGATCACCGTGTTGCCCGTCACCCTGATGCTCTGCGCGGGTATTCCCTCTCGCAGCAAATTATCCCGGCTGGCTTCGGTCGGGGCAAAATGCAAATCCGCCAGGGTACTGGTGATCCGGCGATTGATCTCTTCCGGGAAGGGCTGCCGTTTATCGCCTGTACGCAACCCTGCTTCAACATGTCCTACTTTGATCCCGCGGTAAAAAGCCGCCAGAGACGCTGTCATGACGGTTGTGGTATCTCCCTGTACCAGGACCCAATCGGGGTGTTCCAACGCAAGGATTGGATCGAGATGCGTGAGGATCTCCGAGGTCAAACCCGCCAGTGATTGGTCAGGACGCATCAGGTTAAGATCGTGGTCAGGGACAATATCAAATTGAGCCAGCACCTGGTCCAACATCTCGCGGTGTTGCGCCGTGACGCAGACGCGGGATTCGAGACCCCGCGCACCCTGCAGCGCTTTTACCACTGGTGCCATTTTTACTGCCTCGGGACGTGTACCAAAGATGGAGAGCACGCGAATGGGTGGTGTCATGGACGATTCTTCCTGTCTCCAAGTCGTGCAAGGGTAAATCCAGCGGATTTCCAAAGGTCGGGCTGCCAGATATTGACCGTATCCATGACGAATCTGGCCGGAGTGATCCGCGCAATTTCCTGCGGGACCAATTGTTTAAATTGGGTATGGGCGACCAGCAGAAGGATCACCTCCGAGTTTTTAATGGCTTCCTCCAGGGTTGAGGCATTGCTTACCCCGTTGATCTTGTAATTGGTTTTAAAGGGCTCAAAAGCGGTGACCACCGCCCCTTCAAGAGCAAGCTGTTGTGCCACTTCCACGGCAGGGCTTTCACGCAGGTCATCGACATCCGGTTTATACGCCAATCCAAGCGCGGCGATCTTCTTCCCTTGCACGCTGCCAAGCATATTTTTCATCACAGAAATCACGAAATGCGGCTGGGAATCGTTCACCTGGCGTGCGGTAAGGATCAAGGGAGTGATATCCGGTGCGGATTCCACCAGGAACCACGGATCGACACTGATGCAATGTCCGCCTACTCCCGGTCCGGGATTGAGGATCTTTACCCGCGGGTGGCGGTTGGCAATGGAAACCGCTTCCCATACGTCCACTCCAAAGCGCTCGGCAAGACGCGAAAATTCATTGGCAATGGCAATGTTCACATCGCGGTATGTGTTTTCCATGAGTTTGACCATCTCTGAGGTGGTGGAATCTGTCAGTATGATCTCGCCTTCCACAAAAATGGAGTACAGGTCGCGTCCGGCTTGCGCTGATGCAGCATCGATTCCGCCGATCACGCGCGCGTTGCCCACCAGTTCTTTAAGGATCTGTCCTGGTAGTACGCGTTCCGGTGAATACGCCAGCATGAAATCCCTGCCGGCTTTCAACCCCGTTTTTTCCAAAATAGGAAGAACGACTTTTTTGGTGGTCAACGGCGGCGAAGTTGATTCAAGCACAACCAGGTTGCCTTGGCGCAACACCGGCACCAGGGATTCGGCTGCGGATTTCACATAACTCAAATCCGCTTTCTTGTCGTCGTAAAACGGAGTCGGTACGGCAATGATGAAGGCATCCGCCTCCACGGGGTGATTAACAATTCGAAGTTTTCCATTCTGCAGAACATTTTGAACAAGCTCTCCCAACCCGGGTTCATAGATGTGCACCTTGCCGTTTTGCAGGCTTGAGACAACCTCAGTATTCGTGTCCACACCCGTGACATAGATGCCGCGGCTGGCAAATGTGCTCGCCGTTGGCAACCCGATGTATCCCAGACCAATTACACAAATATTATTGAAATTCATGGATTAACCTCGATGAAAAGACTTGAAAATGATTATGCCACAGCTTCGCCTGCTTGTGGGAAATAATTACGTATATGAAAGTCTTTACGCTTGCGCCTCATTTAGGCACGTGATACACTTTTCATATGCAGCAGACGATACTGGTTAATTCCACCGATCAAGCATTAGTGAGAGACATTGTAGCTCACTTTGAAGAAAGCAGGTCTTTCCGGGTTACCGTGGCTGGTTCTGATGAAGAGGTGTTAAACCAGGTTGCGAGCAGAAAGACCGACGTTGTGATCCTGGATGGAGAAGGACGTACTTCCCCTTTATCCGGATTTATCAACGACCTTGTCTCCATTCAACCGGGTATCAAGATTTTCCTTTTCCCACCGCAAAACAACCCGCTGCACCCCGAATTGGAAGAGATCACGGTCAGCGTGATGCTGCAAAGGCCATTTTCTCCCAAGGAGTTGGATGCCTTTCTTGAAATCATTTTTGGGGGAAATGATGAAGATTTTACCTTTGATTACGCTGCCGAAGATAAGAAAAACAATGTCGAAGATGAGGAAGAAGAAGATCTTGTGGATTTTATTGGAGAGACTGAGCTACAAAATCTGAATGCAATGTTGTCCAATATGCCCGCCCCCGATCCTGGATTAAGGTCCGATTCGCATGGTTCTGCTGGTACCGACGAAAACCTGGTTCCATTGGAAGAAACACTGCAACCGGCTGAGGGCGAGGAGCAAGAGATTGAATCCATGTGGGTCCGGCAGGACGCGAGCACACTCCCGGATATACAACCTGTCCAGGAAGCCCTGACTGAAGAAGGCAGTGAACCAGCTTCGCAAGATCAACCAGAGATCGAACACACCGGAGAAGATGAGAATCCTTCTCAACCCGAGTCTACCCTTCCGCAGGAATCCTCATCGGACTCTGAAGATATTAAAACCGGCTTGGGTTTGGTATCAGAACCTTTGATCATTGAATCCGTTTCTCCAGTTTCTCAAAATCCACATCCGGGCACATCCCCGCTGGGGGTAAAAAGCGTTAGGTTCGAATACTACTGCGTACTCATCCCTGATAACCCAAACCAATTTCTCGCCCGCGACCTTTCTGATCGTCTGGGTTTTATATTGCCCCAAATCCACATCAGCCAGGGATGGCGGGTAACCAGTCTTTCAGTCCGTCCGTTATTCCTGATGTGGCAGATTTCGCTGCCCGCCGACACCTGCCCAGCAGACGCAGTAAATGAAATCCGCCAGCGTACCACATCTCATTTTTATACCAATTTCCCTGAACTGTTGAACAGAAACAATGAAGCTGATTTCTGGGCGCCAGGTTATTTGATATTAAGCGGTCCTCAAGCCCCTTCCGCTTCACTCGTGGAGACCTTCATTCAAAGGACCAGATCCGCCCAACAGTCGAAAAGCGGATGATCGATCTTCTACCAGGAAAATCTTATGCCACCTATCTTGTATTTAATTGATGGACATGCCCTAGCGTACCGCACGTATTATGCCATCACTGCTGGCATGAGCGACCGTATGCAGAATCGCAACGGTGAACCGACCGCAGGGGTGTTCGGCTTTGCCAATGTGATGATGCGCCTTTTGGAACAGGAAAAACCGGAGTACCTGGCTGTCGCCTTTGATACCGGAAAAACCTTCCGCAACGAGCTTTACCCGGAATACAAAGCCACACGCGCCAAGATGCCCGATGATTTGCGGTCACAGATCGATCGTATCCGCCAATTGGTCGACGCCTTCCATTTCCCGCGGCTCGAAAAAGAAGGGGTGGAAGCTGACGATGTGCTCGGCACGATCGCCTATCAGGCTGTGGAGCAGGGTTTGGGCGTCAAGATCATCACTGGCGACCGCGACCTGCTTCAACTGGTGAACGACCGCATTCTGGTCAGCCTGCCCGGTTCCAAGCTCTCAGACTCCAGGAATTACACCGCCAGTGACGTCAAGGAATATCTCGGAGTCGATCCCGATCAGGTCGTGGATTACAAAGCGCTGGTCGGCGATACTTCCGACAACATTCCCGGCATTCCTGGTGTTGGCCCAAAGACGGCTGTCAGCCTTCTGGAGAAATACCATACGCTGGATGAAATCTACCAGCACATTGGTGAGATTCCGGGGAAAGTCGGGGAGAAACTGACCAATGGTAAGGATTCAGCGTACATGAGCCGCGACCTGGCACAGATCAAAACCGATGTCGGTATCCGCCTGGTATTGGATGATGCACGTACGGATCATATCAACGTACCGGCTGTGGAAGGACTATTTCGCGAACTCGACTTCCGCACTCTCATCCCGCGCCTGCGCACGATCTCTGCCCCGCTCATCACACAGACCACCCCCCAGCTTTCCCTTTTTGGAGAGGAAATAAAGGAGATCGGACTGCCTTCAACATATACCCTGGATGTGCGGATCATCGATACCCAGCAGAAACTTGCAGACCTTCGGCGGGATCTTGAATCCAGCAAACTCATCGCGCTGGACACCGAGACCACCTCACTCGACCCAATGCGTGCGGAGCTGGTGGGAATTTCGCTTGCGGTTAAAGAAGGAGAAGGTTACTACATCCCCATTGGACACAAGGGTGGCGCGCCGCAGCTTCCGGTCATGTCGGTCATCGATGCACTCACCCCTGCGTTGACCAATCCGATAATTGCAAAAGTTGGTCACAACATTAAGTATGATGCGATGGTGATCGAAAATTACGGTTTGAAAATCTTTCCGATTTCCTTTGACACCATGATCGCAGGCTGGCTTATCGATCCGGCTTCACACAATTTGGGTCTCAAGGACATGGCGGATTCACTGCTGGGAATCAGCATGACCCACATCGAAGAATTGATCGGAAGGGGGAAAAATCAGATCTGTATGGATCAGGTGGCAATATCCTCGGCTGCGCCTTACGCCGCGGCCGATGCAGAGGTGACCCTCAGGTTGGTGCCAGTGCTGAAAAAGAAAATGGAAGATCATCGATGCACGGGTATTTTTGATACGATTGAGACTCCGCTCATTCCAGTCCTCATCGACATGGAACGGGTAGGAATCACACTGGACGCAGATTTCTTCAAGAAATTTGGAGACGAGATCGGCCTGCGGTTGCACGAAATTGAGGATGAGGTTTACAAGACAGTTGGCTATTCCTTTAATCTCAATTCCACACAGCAGCTTTCCAAGGTTCTTTTCGAAACCCTAAAACTGGAACCGCCTGACCGCAACAAAAAAACAGCCAGCGGTCACTATTCCACTTCCGCGGCTGTGTTGGATGAATTGACCGGTCAGCATGCAGTGGTGGATAAATTGCTTGAATATCGCGAGCTTGCCAAACTCAAATCCACCTATCTGGATGCACTTCCCCTTCAGATCAATCCGCGCACCCGGCGTGTACACACAAGTTTCAACCAGACTGGATCAGTGACCGGTCGCTTGGCTTCACAGGATCCGAACCTGCAGAATATTCCCACGCGCACCGAGACCGGGCGGAAAGTTCGGCTGGGATTTATCGCCGCACCCGGGCAAGTGCTGCTTTCTGTGGACTATTCGCAAATCGAGTTACGTATTGTGGCTCATATGGCACAGGACGAAGCCATGCTCCAGGCTTTTCGTGAAGGACAGGACATTCATGCCGCCACTGCAGCGGCAATTTACGATGTTCCATTGGCGGAGGTCACCAAAGAGCAGCGCCGGCACGCAAAAGCCATCAACTTTGGCTTGATCTACGGGATGAGTGCCTTTGGACTCAGCCGTTCCACCGATCTCACCCTGGCGGAAGCTGAGAATTTCGTCAAGGATTATTTCCTGCATTTTCCGGGCGTCAAGAAATATCTGGATAATATCCGTGTGCTTGCCGCCCGCCAGGGATATGTGGAAACAATGCTTGGCAGACGCAGGTATTTCCCCAACCTTGCCAAACCGGTCAACGTTGCCATGCGTAACCGAGAAGAGAGGGAAGCGATCAACGCTCCCATTCAAGGAACAGCGGCCGATATCATGAAAATCGCCATGATCCAGCTTTCTTCTGCGCTATCGGAAAGCAAATTAAATGCTAAAATTCTCCTGCAAGTACACGACGAACTGGTTCTGGAAGTACCCAAGGAAGAACTGAATGCCGCTGTCCAACTGGTTCGTAAAATCATGGGCAATGCGTATAAATTGGATATTCCCCTCCTAACCGAAGCTCGAAGTGGTGTAAACTGGGGGAATATGCAGGTAATTAACGATTAATTATAATGATTGGATATATGACCAGCGATACGGCGAATTTTCAAACATTGATTGACAAAGGTCATTCTGCAGTCTGGAGCCAGGATTGGCACGGAGCTGTGGATGCATATTCTCAGGCATTATCTGAAAACCCGGATGATCCAGTGGCTTTGTCGAGCCTTGGATTAGCTTATTTCCAATTAAAAAATTATGAAGAAGCGCTACGGGTTTTTCAACGCCTGACCATCCTCGTGCCTGATGACCCGATGCCGTATGAACGCATATCGCGCATCTATGAACGCGTAGGAATGTTGAACGAAGCCATAAAATGTTACCTGCACACGGCGGAATTCCAATTGAAAGCACGCGATGTCGACCGTGCAGTCGATAATTATTATGATGTTATCCGTCTCGATCCGTTGAACCAGGCAGCCCATACCCGCCTGGCTAAGGTCTTTGACAGGATGGGGCGAAAAAAAGAGGCGGTTGCCGAATTTATCGCACTGGCAGCCATCCTCCAAAACGCTGGCGACCCGGTTAAAGCTCTCCAGGTTGTCAGCCTGGCACAGCAGATCAGCCCCGATTCCATCGAAGCCCGCAACGCAGTCACCCAATTAAAATCCGGAGGCAGCCTCACCTTACCCGAGAGAAAACGAGGCGGTACCGGTCCTGTGCGCATGGCGCAGGTGCGCGACATGGAAATTACTCCATCCAGCTCCGAGCCGGATGTGAATTATGACCCCTTCACCGAAGCAAAATTGGCTGCATTAAAGGAACTGGCAGGCCTGCTGTTCGAACAATCCGAGGATTCCCATCCAGCGGGAAGAGCAAGCCATCGCAGTATACATGTTCTCACCCGCGGAACCGGTGAATTATCTTCGGAGCAATCGGACCGCAAGCGGATTCAACTTCACCTCAGCCAGGCAATTGACCTGCAAACCTCTGGTCAGGACGATCGTTCAGCGGTTGAATTGGAACGTGCACTAGACCTGGGCTTGAATCAATCGGCTGCATATTATCTCGCCGGACTTCTTTGCAAGGAAGAGGATCCGCAAAAATCATTAAAATATCTGCAGCGTTCGGTACGAAATCCTGCCTACTCACTGGCGTCTTACCTTATGATTGGTCAAATTTATGAAAAATCCGGCCAATTGAAAGAAGCCAGCGTCAACTTTCTCCAGGCATTGAAATATGCCGATGCTACAACCGTTCCAGCCCGCGAAGCCGAAGAAATAATGCAGTTGTACGATCCAATCTTCGAATCCAGTCTCCAGGTCTCCCAAGAAAAAGACCTGATCAATCTGTGTAATGTGATCAACAGTCAACTCACTCGAAGTGACTGGCGCGCCTATCTAAAAGCAGCCCGCGCGCAATTGCCCCCTCAACCCGCGGGAAGTCCCCCTTTGCCCCTGGCAGAGATGCTGATGGAATCCACCAGCGGTCAGGTTGTCGAGTCATTGTCCATGATCAAGAAACTGGCTTCCGAAGGCAAACTGCGCACCGCGATGGAAGAAGCCTATGACGCAGTATCTTATGCGCCCACCTACCTGCCCCTTCACATTCAAATGGGTGAAATACTCATCACTGAAGGTCGCATCGCAGAAGCGGTTGAGAAATTTCTCCTGGTATCGCGTCTTTATACGATCCGTGGGGAAACGGCCCAAGCCATACGCTTGCTTTATCGGGTAACCAAACTGGCCTCCATGGATTTTTCCATCCGACACAGCCTGATCAACCTGCTTAAATCCATCGGCCGCAATGACGACGCCATTCAACAATATATGGAACTGGCGCAGGTGCATTACACACTGGGCGAACTGGATGAAACTCGTGATACGTACGCCAACGCTCTTTCCCTATCCCACCAGTCCAGCACGGCACGCGACTGGTCGGTAAAAATCCTTAACAAACTCGCGGATATTGAACTTCAGAGCTTGAATTGGAAGGACGCCATTAAGGTATTTGAACAGCTTCGCAGTCTTCAACCACTTGATGCATCTCCTCGCACCATGCTGATCGATCTGTATTTGCGCCTGGGATTAATCCCCGCCGCAATGAACGAACTGGATGCATACCTGAAATTATTGGGTAACGAAAACCAATCCTCTCTGGCTGAAAAATTCCTTGATGACCTGTTGAAAGAACGTCCGGATAACTCGGATTTGCAAAAAAGGATGGCCGGTTATTTTATTCTGCGGGATGAACCAACCAAGGCAGTGGAAAAATTAGATGCGCTGGCCGAGAGATTGTTGAACGAAGAAAATGTTCAGGGGGCAATATCAACAGTTGGGCAGATCATTGCATTGAATCCGCCCAATCGTGCCGATTATGAAAGGCTTTCCACCGAACTCAAAAGCCGTAATCTGAATTGATCTTCAAACAAAAAAATCCCGTTCGTCAGGATTCTTGGTTAAAATTGGTCGAACCCTACCACCATACTCTGAACCACGATTTGCCGGTAGCAAACTCACCGCGGATACTGATCTCAGCCTGAACATTGATCACGGATTGCGTCGGCAAATTTGGGGTGGTAAAAGAGAACTGGCTGATGCCAAACTCATTCGATTCCGGAAGCCGGTAAAACTCCTTTGTTCCATCCGGGAGATACAGCGTGACACCCACCTGGGCATTCTCGATCGGCCGCAGGTATTGATCCTGTGCCACCACAAATACAGTCTGCTGTTCATTCACTCCGATCAATGACTTTAGCGCAAAAACCCTCGCCTGCGGCTTCAACAGGTTTCCTGCGATATTGGCAGGCGGGCTGGATTTGAGCAATTCAGGGTTGGCGACCACCTTGTCAAAGTAGATTCGACCAAGGTCGGTCAAGACCACCCGCTGACCTGAGGGCCGTTCCGGCCACCATTCCATGCGCACTAAATCAAAGTACTGGACATACCGTCCGTCGATCACCTCAACCGCTGAGATCGGGTCGCCAAAACGAGTCGCTCCGTCGTAGGCATCATAGAATTGCAGGAAAGCGTAACAAACCGAGAATCCGCTCTCGAAATTTCGGCAGGTGGGTCCGTCTGCTGGAATATCCGCCAGGGGTGCTCCGGATTCATGCAAAAATTGCCCAAGCGGCGCAATTTTGATCTGCGGTCCCTCCGGTGTGTCCACCAGGTCAAATCGTGCTCGCTGGAAATATTGAACGCGCTGTTCAGTGACCGGGTCGGTGAAATCATCGGTGATCGGATATCCAAAGAAAAGCAGCGGATCGGATACGCTATTGTAAGTACGTAAAAATTCACCCCAGATCCAATGACCTGTCTCCGAAATATAGACCGAGTCTGAGGATTGAGCTTTTGAGTCGCCGAATATTCCAAAAAATACACCGGCGATCATCAGGAAGATCAAAACAATTCCAAAACGCTTCATCTTATCTTCTATTATACAAATTTCGATGGCTATTCGCAACCTGACCCCTACAAGTTTGATGATCATCCATCGGTGATCGGTATGGGTGCTTTTTCTCGAGATCCGAATTTGAAACCCAAAATTACGAAAGCCAGTACGCTGAGGACGCCGATGATGCCGCCGCCAATCCAGGTTGACTTTGGTCCCATATTGTCGCTGAGGAAACCACCCATTACGGGTGCGATACCGCTGGCAATGCTCCAGGTGAGTCCATAAACGCTCATATACCGCCCGCGCATATCGGCGGGTGCCAGATTGGCGGTATATGTCGTCGCAGTCGGAGAGATCACCAACTCGCCGACGGTCACCACCACCATGCACAACCAGAAACCCCAGAACCCGGAAAACAATACGACCATAATGGTTCCCAGCGCATAAAATGCAGAACCCACTGCCATCACAGGCAGTGATTTGAAACGTTTCGTAATCAGAGTGACTGCATATTGAAAGACCACAACCATGATCGCATTCGTGGTGGGAATGAATCCATACTGGCTTTCAGGGATGCCGAAATTCACATTGGCATATACAGGCAGCAATATCCACACCATCGACGCCAGCATGGAGGTGAGGGTAAATGCAGTGGTAAAGCCAACAAATTCCGTGTGACGGAATATCCGCCCATAACCTTCGAACAACCCTCTCCTGGCAACAGGCGTATGAGTCTGTGGAAGGGTTTCCCTGGCTTTGAACGCCAGTAACACACCATAAATCGTCATTCCAATTGCAGCAATGAAGAAAGCCGTGGAATATGAATGAGCGGCGATGATGCCACCTACTGCGGGACCAATCGAAACACCCATATTGTTACTCATGCGCATGATCGAATAGGCTCCCGGCCGTTTTTCAGCCGGAATCAGATCAGCCATCATGGCATCCGCTCCCACCCGATAAAGCGGGTTGAGCGCTCCCATCAGGCTTTGCGCGATGGCAAACTCGATAAAAGTTTGTGCCTGGCTGAGCAGGATATACATCAAACCGTTGCCCACCAGGCTGATAACCATCACCCACTTGCGCCCCAGGCGGTCGATGATTGGTCCGGCGATGAACGAGAAGATCAATCCCATGGATGCGTTCAGGGTCATTAATGTCGCGGTCTTGGTCAATGGCAGTTGCAGCGTTTTGGATACATACAGCATCAGAAACGGCCAGATCATGGAAGAACCGATGGTACTAATCAACATACCGCTGAACAGCAACCAGAATTGCGGTGGGTATTCTTTGAACACACGTGAAAGCCGTGAAATGAATTGGTTCAAACTTCACCTGCTGTTCTGACGGGATCCATTTTTTCCATACGCCGTTGCTGCAGGGCAACCAGCAAAAACACAAAAAATCCGATCATTTCCACCATGCCGGCGGCAAACCACATGGAACGCGCCCCGAAAATATCTGCCATGATTCCACCCAGGAGGGGACCCAACCCTGAACCGATGCCCGTGGTCAATGTGTATAAACTCATATACCGTGCCCGCATGTCCGGGGGTGCCAGGCGCGAAGTATAGGTGGTAGTGGTTGGGAGAAGTATCATCTCCCCAATTGTTGATCCCACCATGCATATCCAGAATCCCCAAAATCCATTGGCAAAAAAGATGCCAAAGATCGACACGGCGTAAAATAGTGCTCCCAGCACCATGGCGGATTCGGGTTTGAGACGGCTGGTGCGCCTGGTCACCATCATCTGCATGAATATCACCATCAGCGCATTGGTGGTGGGGATGAACCCAAAAACATTTTCGGAAAGCCCAAAGTTCTGTTTGGTGTATGCCGCCAGCATTAACCACAAGATCGAAGTACCGATACGGATCAATGAGAAGGCAATCAGGATTTTCATGAATACACGGTCTTTAAATATACTGCTATATCCGCCTAGCATTGCCTTTCGACCTTGATTATTGGAAACATCAGCAGGTTTGGTTTCTCTGAAGAGAAAGGCGCCGGCAACACTGAGCGAAACCAATCCTATGCCAATTACCGTGAAGGAAATGTTGTAGGATATTGACGCCAGGTATCCCCCAATCGCCGGTCCAATGGCCACGCCGATATTATTTCCCATTCGCAGCATTGAATAAGCGTCCAGTCGTTGTTCCGGGGGAACAAGGTCCGACACCATTGAATCCGAGGCCAAACGGTAAAGCGGGGTTGTGGCGCCAGTGACAGCCATCAGCAGGGCATAGATAGGCAGCGTTCCCGCAACCCGAAAGAAGAACCAGCCTACGCCGCAGAACAGGAGTGAGAAGACCATCACACCTTTGCGGCCAAACTTATCGGCGATGGCACCGCCCAGGAAGGTGGTTACCATGCCCGTAACGGCATTGACCGCCATCAACCCGGATACGCTGGAAAGCGGCTGCCCCATGCGTTGGCTGATGTAGAGCATCAGGTAGGACCACATCAAGCTGTGAAATAACCAAGCCAGGAGCATCACCAGGGTGACCAGCCAAAACTGGCGCGGATATTGTTTGATGATATTTTTAATCCGGAAAATCATGCGGGTAATTCTATCATCCCTTTGGATCACGCACAGATTATTGACCAGTAGTAATTGACTTTCATCCTTATATCTTGTAAATTCTAAGTGTCTTTTGATTCCCGAAACAGAGGAGAAGAATATGTTGGAAGAATTTAAGAAATTTGTTCTCCGTGGAAACGTAATGGATCTTGCAGTGGGGGTCATTATTGGAACAGCGTTTGGTAAGATCGTTTCCTCACTGGTTAGCGACATCATTATGCCGCCGCTGGGATTGCTATTGGGGAAGGTCGACTTTAGCAATCTGTTCATCAGCCTGAGCGGTGAAAAATTTACCAGCCTGGCTGATGCCCAGGCAGCTGGAGCGCCAACATTAAATTACGGCCTGTTCATCAACAACATAATAAATTTTTTGATCCTGGCAATCGTGATCTTCCTATTGATCCGTGCGGTCAATCGTCTGACGATTAAAAAAGGAAAGGTTGAGGAAGTCACCACGCGCGAGTGTCCCCACTGCCTGTCCTCGATCCCCAAAAAAGCCACACGCTGCGCACATTGCACTTCAGAGATTACACCCGTCCCTTAAGACGCAGCCGCCAGGACAAGCTGTCGTAAACAATGGTTTACATTATCCCAGTTGACGGAAGATTTCGCTAACGCCTGTTCTTGCGTATCGTTTTTATTGCCCCGCTGCGGTATGATGGCGCCAGTATCTCAAAAATTGTACACAACCTTGAATCCAGCATACGGCTGCGAATGCGTGCATCCAAATCTTCAAAATTGCCGGACATGGTAATGACGGTGGGTAGTTTGGCGTTATATCGCTCATTAAATATCTGATAGAGCTTTTCACGTGCCCAGGGGGTTGCACTTTGCGTCCCCAGGTCGTCCATGATCAATATTGGAGCGGATTTGACGCGATTAAACATTTCATCATAAGAGGTTGTGCTCGTCGGGCTGAAGGTCGCACGCAGGTGGTCCAACAGATCGGGTACAACCACAAAGACAGGGTCATCTCCCATTCCTTTGCGGTAATTTCCGATGGCAGCCGCCAGGTGGGTTTTGCCGCAGCCATAAGATCCGGTCATCACCAGCCACCCATGAGGGTGTTCCGCAAATTCCTGAGCCAGCCTGAATACTTTTTCCAGGTTAAGTTGGATCTCCGGAGATAAACCTTCAGGTTCACGCAAGCTGAAGTTGCCGAACGAACGATCACTCAATAACTGTAACTGGTAAAGCAATGGGTCGCGTTTATCCTTGACGGGCGAGCGATAATCGGGCGCTGTGATGCTTACCCGGGTCACCAGGTCAGGATCCTGCAGGCGTGATCGAATGCGGTCATCCAGGTCTTCCAGGTCAAGGTTGGTGGTTACCACTGTAGGTAATTTACGCGCATAACGGTAATCCACGATCTGGAACAGCTTTTCGCCCGCCCACTTGGTGGAATTTTGCGCGCCGAGATCGTCTAAAACCAGTAGTCCGGCATTGCGCAGTTCTTCAAAGCGCTCTTCAAAGCTGGTATCCGGCGCATCATAAGAGAACCTCAGCCAATCCAGCAGGTCGGGAACGGTGAGGAAGATCGTATTCATGCCAAATTCCACACAAGCATTGGCAACCGCCGCCGCCAGGTGGGTCTTCCCGCAGCCATAGGAACCCATCAGCACCAACCATCCACGGGGAGATCCGGCAAACTGCTGCGCCTGGCTCAGTGCATATTGAAGTGAGTGAATCTGTTCGTCTGCCAGTCCAAGCCTGCCCTGAACTGAAAAGGAACTGAAGGTCATTTCCTTGAATACATCCAGGTTGCTCATGCGGTAAAGTTTTTCCCTGGCAGCCAGGTTGGTCTCGTTTTGTTTGCAGATGCAAGGCACCAGCTTGCCAAAATCCGGATGGCTTACCGGAAGGTCGCGTCGCAGGTATCCCACACCACCGCAAATCGGACAATCCTGCGTTCGATGTTCAGTATCCTTAATGTTCGATGTAGTCGGCATAATCTCCTTCGATATCCCGTTTGCGACCTTCTTTAGAGGTTTTCCGATCGGTTCCATCGCGGCCTTTCTCTTTCCATGATCTTAAAATTGCATCCACAAAACGCCAATTGCGTGCATTGCGGGTAACTGCGATCTTGATCGCGTCCTCGATCCACTCCGCGGGGTAGGTATCCTCTGCTTCCTGCAGCGTTTCAGAGAGCAGCGGGGTCAGCGGTCCGAGGTTTTGTTCGTACAAAGTAAATATGTTCGGACGCTGCGCTGTTAACCGCACCTGAACGTGTTCTTCTTCATTCAGCAGCCATTTTTCATTGATCAACCCCTCACTGGCTGCTTTCCCTTGTGGTGAATTGATAAAATAGAGCGAGTCGTTCTCCAGTTTTACTTCCAACAGAGTTCCCCGCAGGCAAGCCCTATCGAGCATATTGCGCAAATTTTGCTCCTGGTCATTCCTTATGTTGCCAAAAAATTGCATTAATTGCGCATCCTTGAGCATTTCCGAAAGCGCCAGGTATTTCGGTTCTTTCAACTGCCTGTTCAGATTCCAAAATGCGTAAAGGGAGATACGCAGTTCGCCCAGTTGATCGATGGATGGCAGCAAATCAGTGAAAAAAGCTGCCGGAACCGGGATGGAATCATGTTCCTTGGAGGAAAAACCTTTGAATGCGGGCATTGTCCTGTTTACTTTTTCTTTTTTACAGCGCTATCATCGAGTTTCATTGCATTTTCGAATTTCGCCAGGTTTTCAAGAAATACGAGTTCGATGCCAGAATGAGTCGGACCATTCCTGTGCTTGGCCACGATCAATTCGGCGATATTCTTCTTGGGATTATCCTTCTCCTCTGCGTATTGGCGGTGGATGAACATGACAATGTCGGAATCCTGTTCCAGGCTGCCCGATTCACGCAAATCAGAAAGCATCGGGCGTTTTCCCTCCCGTTGTTCAACGGCACGTGAAAGTTGGGCTGCCGCCAGCACGGGTACTTTCAGGTCGCGCGCCAGAACCTTGAGGCTCCTGGATATGGCAGAGACTTCCTGAACACGGTTTTCGGTACGGGAATCGCTGCCCATGAGCTGGAGGTAATCAACAATGATGAGGTCGAGCTGGTGTTCCATGGCCAACCGTCTGCATTTGGTACTCAAAGCCAGCGGAGTAATGGCCGGGGTATCGTCCAACCAGATGTGGGTATCGCTCAACACATCCGTTGCTTGTGTGAAAATGGACCACTCATCATCCCTCAGTTTTCCGGTGCGCAAACGCTGCGTATCGATTTTTGTTTCCTGGGCGATCAGGCGCTGAACCAACTGTTCGTTGGACATTTCAAGTGAGAAAATTGCCACATTTTTTTTATGCTTTTGGGCTGCATTCTTGGCCACAGAGAGCAAGAATCCAGTTTTGCCTGAACCCGGTCGACCGGCAATGATCAACAAGTCTGAAGGTTGCAACCCACCGAGAAGATTATCCAGATCGGTGAGGCCGGTGGGCACGCCAAAGATCTCGTCATCACGTTTGGATAATTCATCCACATGATCGTAATACTCGCTGACGACCACTTGGATCGGTTCCAGATCGTGGCGCACCCGGCGCGAACTCAGACCAAACACGGATTTTTCTGCTGCGCTCAGGATCGTGTCGACGGTTTTTTCCTGATCGTAGGCCAGTTTGGCCATTTCATTGGCAGAAGTCAACATTCGGCGGCGAATGGAATTTTGTTCAACGATGTGGGCATAGGCTTCGGCATGCAGGGAGGTTGGTGTTTGATTGACCAAAGCCAACAGGTAGGCTTGCCCGCCGATCTCAGCCAAACGGTTCTGTTCTTGAAGAGCCTCACTGACCGTGAGAATATCGATCGGCATGCGTTTCTCAAACAGCCGAATATAGACCTCGAAAATCCATTGATTACGTATAATGTAAAAATCTTCCGGTCGCAGGATCTGGGAAATCTCATGATACGATTCCGGATTGATGAGAATGGACCCAAGGACTGCCTCTTCCGCTTCTCTGTTGTTGGGTTGTGATTGGATCACAGTAGATGATTCATCTTCGAAGGACGTAAAGTTGCTCATGGATTATCCTTTTTCTTTCAACGGTCTTTCTTGCCAGGTTTGGGGTCTGCATTCGACCCTTCATCGTCCCCTTCTTCAGGAGAAGATGAATCATCATCTTTTTTCGGGAGATCACCCAGGTTAATATTTTGCAGGAAATTCTCAAAAACCGATAGCCGTTTATTAACTTCTGCAGCTTCCTCGTCCACGGTTTCACTATTTACACTTCCGTGCGGATTGTTGAGGACAAGCGCTTGAATATCTTCTTCCGGTTTTATTCCGGCTTCATTAAGAATATCAGAAGAAACCAATATGGGAACATGCGCTCTTACTGCCAGTGCAATGGAATCAGAAGGCCTCGCGTCGATATCATACATCTGCCCGTCCATTTCAACCACAAGATTGCCGTAGAAAACATCACCTTTCAAAGAAACAACTTCCACGCGAATCAACCTGGCTCTCAGTTTTGCGAGTACTTGAACCAATAAATCATGCGTTTGCGGCCGCGCTACTTCAATTTCCTGCAAGGATATGGTAATGGCTTCCGCTTCATAGGGTCCGATCCAAATAGGCAGGAAACGCTCCTGACCAATCTCCCGCAGCATAACGATTCGCTGCTGGTTGGTCAGGCTCACTCGAACACTATCGATCATGACCTCTACCATTTGAGACATACCAACCTCCATAATACGAAGTACAGTATCCCCTTATGTAATTCTAACACGGCGATTATTGAGGCGCAACGATATGCCAATCTGAGAATATTTTATTAAGGTTTCGCATTGTTTTTGCAATGCTTTTTTTAAGTTTAGTGTATAATTACCGTACCTTAAGGCGGGTATTTGTTAATGATACCTTCTTCACTGCAGCAACCTGCCCGAATTGATTTTTAAGTTGCGCTTACAAGAACGTGTCAAAACAACCAAATTACTTTGTGCAGTAGTATTTGATGACTTAAGCGTTCCACTGGGACCGATTTTTAAGTTATTATAAAATTGTTACGGGCTGTAGATATTGTGACCAAGTCAAGAATTTTACTCATTGAAGGCAAGCGCACAGATCATCCTTCTTTTGCCGCAGGAATGACCAAGAAGGGCTATCTGGTGGAAAGCGTTCCAAGCGGAAACGCAGCCCTTGCTCACCTTGAGAACGGAATGCCTGACCTGGTCGTTGTCGATGCTTCCTCCATGCGAACAAGCGGAAAACGTATCTGCCAGGCCTTGCATACCAGGCAGTCGGACTTACCTGTGATACTGGTGATCGATCAAAACAGTGACCCTAATGATAATTACGGTGCCGATACAATACTGGTTCTCCCATTTACAATGCAAAAATTGATCAATCGCATCCGCCATCTTTTACCCATTCAGAATAATGGGGGGCTTTCCGTCGGAACGATCACGCTGGATGTTGCTCAAAAACGCGCCATTTGTGATAATAAGCAAGTTCAACTTACTCCACGACTTGTTAAGCTACTAAAAATCTTGATGGATCATCCCGGTGAAGTGGTGGAACGAGATGCCATGTTCCGTGAAGCATGGGAAACCGACTATACTGCGGATACCCGTTCACTCGATGTTCACATGAGCTGGCTGCGCCAGGCTATTGAAGACAACCCGCGCCGTCCCAAATACATTAAAACCATCCGCGGTGTGGGGTACCGCCTGGATGTGGAAGCACCTGTAAAACCCCGCCCACGCAAACATGATTAAATAACAATAATCCCTGATGGTCAGGGATTATTTGATATGACTCTATTTGGAGCATCAATCGAGTAATTCGATCGATGATGGATCCTGCCACATTTCAGCGCCATCGAGGTTCATGTTCAAATTGCTGCCGCCGGAAATGTAAATGTAACTGCCGACGATCTGGGTTTTAAACGAATCGCTTGCAGAACCACCGTTGATCTTGAATGTGACATTTGGACCGTAAATAGTACCTTCGAAGTAATTGGTCGATCCGCCGTTGAGCGTGACTGTATGCGGTTTCGATGGATCAAAATACATCAATACTCCACGCTTGGCAGGTGGAACACCACAGCCGGCATCGGAGGTTTCGCAATCAGGAGATCTCAAGGATACTTCGCCTTTCGCGTTTTGGTTGATGTCGACGTTACCCTCAAGGAAATACAAGGTTACACGCTCTCCCTTGAGCGTTGATTGCGACCCATTCTTCAAGTCACCCTTCAAGCAATATAAGCCCGGCCTTAAAGTTAATGTTTTATTATTTCCTACGTTGATCCCATAATAATTACCAGGGTTGATCTCTCCCGACGTTGGAGCGACCTGATACGCCGCATTTGTGCATGTAGGGGGATCGAGCAAATTGGTTGGGATGGGTTCTGAAGCTTGTGCAGCTAAGGGTGTCATATTCGCAGTAGCACAACCGATGCAATTGGTAATGTAACTTATCCCTCCGTCCTCCACCTTTACGATGATCGAACCACTGGTTGCTTTAATGCAGGAGTTGGAAAAAACACCCGAATGCTTAACGAGAACATTTGAATTACCGGCAAATTCAATACCACCCACGTTCGATCCGCAGCTATGCGAGAGAGATACCAATCCATTGCCATATGCAAACGGCTGCTTCGGGAAAACCCTGGCAATCGATTCAACCCTGGTCGTGATTTCATTCCTTGAAATCAATTTGGCAAAATTGGTCTGGGTATTTGTTGTGACCACAACCTTAATATCCAGATATCTTTTTCCCAGGTTGGTTGTCCCGCAAAAGATTTGAACGCCGTTGCCGCTAGAAACATCTTGCAGAGCAAGGGTAACCTCGTCCTCCAGGGCGGAGTTATAAGCCGCCTGGAGCGCAGCCGCGGTGGCATTGGCCGCCAGTGGTTTACTCGCGCCGCCTCCGCAGACAAACTCCGAGGGATGGTGATCTTTGAGTATCTGGGCAGCCGCTCCTGCTCCAGCCAGTGCCGCCGAATCGGCTGTGCTTTGGTCTTCGCGGCGGTCGTTATACACCAGGCTGCCGTCAATTGCCAAGGCTGTAACTGCCAGCAATGCAACCATTGCCAAAGCCAGGATGACCAGAATTTGTCCCTTTTCTTTTTTTCTCATGTCCATTTCACACCTCATTTTATGAGCCTGGGGGTTGAGGTCTTAGAATTACACCATTGGCAGTAGCTTTTAATGGAATGACCTGCCCGGTAAACGCCCCGATAAAGGGCATTGTGATCGTAAAAGCTTGGGTTACCTCGATACGCATTTCCTTTCCTGCGTAAACGTTTGTAAAGGGGATCGATTCACAAGTCTGCCATACACCACTGTTGTTTTGAATGGTAACTACCACCGCAATATCGTCTGGAAGTACTTCGTTGGAAAGGTTATACTGGATGCGCTCGCGAATCTGGTTACAATGAGTCGGAAAACTCGTTCCGTACACAATACCCTCTTCGGCTGCATCCTGCATGGCAAATAGGGTAAAAATTGCCCTTCCCAGATCCACAATTCCAGCGAGTATGATCAGCAGCACTACCATGGCTGCCGATAATTCGACCAGGCTTTGTCCTTTTTCTTTAGGGCTGGTACGGTTTTTCCTCATCTCTACATCCATTGATTATCGCCAATATTGAACATAACATCCATTAGTGAGGTAAACCTTCACATGGTAAATCACAAAATAATCATCCATGAAAGCAAATTGAAGATTGTTATTCTCTGCCGCACCTGAGTAAACGATCAAATCATCAGGAGCAATATAGTAGAAAGTAAGCGTTTGAGGAGAACCGGCACCTAATACGCTGCCCCATATGATCTTCTCTCGAAGTGAGGCTTTTTCAAGCAAACTGTAGTTGTACCAACTGACAACGATGTTGGCAACGCTGACATTTGAACCAGACGTATTGACGATTTTAATCGTCCAGTTATTCAATCCGCGGACAATTGAACTCGTGGGCATGTCAAAGTAACCGCAAATCGTTTCCTGGGTGGGTGTGGGTGTGATGGTGTTCGTCGGCGTTCTGGTCGGCCTGGGTGTATTGGTATTGGTCGGCGTGGGTGTGACTGACGGCGTCAATGTAATGGTCGGTGTTGGAGTTATTGAGGGTGTCAACGTCTCGGTAGGGGTCAAGGTAATGGATGGCGTCAGAGTGATGGATGGCGTGAGCGTAATCGTCGGCGTATTGGTCACCGTGGGTGTATTCGATGGGGTCGGGGTATTGCTGGGTGTATTCGTAAATGTGGGTGTATTAGTGATCGTCGGAGTGGGAGTATCCGTTGGTGTATTGGTATATGTAGGTGATGCAGTAGAAGTGAAAGTGGGTCGCGGCGTGTTGGTGAATGGAGGGGTACCCATGATATCCAGTTTCGTGACCACGGTCCTGGCAGATGAGGATGAAATAGGTATTTCGCCAATGTTGATCAATTGAGCGAGAGGAGTATAGGTTGCGCTTACGGTCACAATCACACGGTCACCCAATGCGAGTTCCTGGTCGGCCGCGAGAGGGCACACAGCAAAGGGGGTCGAAACACCGTTACTATCTGGCCCGTGGTCATATTCGATAACGATCGAATCTATGTCAACAAACCCACTCACATCATTTGCTCGGGCAATCATGCCGTTGCAATCGCGGTAAAAAACCACACCGTTTGTAATACCAGTCGCCGCGCCATACCTGGCTGCGTCACGGCTGGCAGTGAAGACAGCGCTATAGATGAACACCAGCCTGGCGATCTCAAAAACTCCAACAACGAGGAGCAGGAAGATAGGCAAAGTCAGCGCAAGTTCGACCATTGCTTGAGCTTTATTTTTTCGACCGCGCACCAATCTTTGAAAAAAAAGCATCCCCTGTTTCCTTATTTTTGAGCTAGTATACCAATTTAAATAAAAAGACAGTTCTCTGATTTTTATTCCTTTAATATTATACGCTTTTGTAAATTAAAAACACATTTATTGCATATTTGTAAAGTATTTACTGGTTATTATCTGGTAATTCAGGAGTTAAAATCTCCTCAAATAGATTTTATAAGGTAAATATCAGTTTAATGACAAGGGCAAGAACAATCGCGCTTCCAGTGCAGATCAAATTGACCCAATCGTTTGTGATCCATTTCTTCCCTCTGGTCAACTCAGTGATTGTCCCGCAACTGTGAAGCGGGTGTTTTTCAGTCTCTTTTTCGCACTTCGGGCACCAATAGATCCCCTGGATGGTGGCTCCGATCAATGAGTCAACAATGCTGCCGAAAACTCCTGCAAAAAGGACCAACGCGGTCAATGCCAGGCGGTGTTGGTCATCCATTCCTGTCCACGGCCAGGTGACCAATACGGTCATTGCAACCGCAAGAGAACCAGCTGCGGCTGCCAGCATTCCCGTCAGGCTCACCCCGCCAGACGTTCCAGCAGGCACCTGCGTTCCGCTGGTAATCAGCCGCGGTAAAGTGCGATTAAGAACCCCCAACTCGGTAGCCCATGTATCCGCATTGGCTGCTGCAAAGGCAGAGGCAAAGGCAATCCACGGGATAACGGAATCCGGGTAGACAATGTGAGCGACCACAGCCAAACCGGCCAATCCGCCATTGGCCAATACCTGGCGTGCATCGCGCCTGGAACCCTTGGCAAATTTTTCTTCAGCGGATTCTTTCTGCTTTTTAAACAATCTTGATAGACTGCTGGAAGAAACAAAAAAGACCATCAATACCAACGCCCAGGCCATCCCTCCCAATCCAAATACCACAGATCCCAAGATAAAGGCGGCCCATGCACCACTTCCATCCAGTGCCTTTACCCAAAACGCTCCCAGGGCAATACCGGCAGCCAGAACCACTCCAATGATCAATTGAAATAAATCCACCTGAATTTTTCCTCTACATGGAATTCACAACCAAGATGATGACACCCAATAGAAACAAAAATGGGGATAGAACACCGGCCGCCCATATAAAATTGGATATTTTTCGTGTTTCCAGACGCCGGAAAAAGAAAGTTCCAAGGACAAGATTAAGAATTGTGAAAAAAATGGAAATGATCGGCAGCAGCAACAGGCGATTGGAATTCACAGGTGGAAGGGGCATTCCGTTGATATCATAGCCCAGAGAAATGCTACTATTTACTGGAATCAATAGGCTGGTCACTAAAAGCATAACCAAAGTAAATCCTGCCATCAACAATATCAAAATGCGGGCATAACGATCGCCGAAGATCTGCTGAATAAAAACTACAGGAACAGCGGTATGAGGTGCAATAGGATACAGGCTGCCCATTTCGATGACGCGTTGAAATTTATTGACAAAATCCTGCGGATCTTCCGGTGATAAAACCAGTGTTTTGTTCGCTGTGGCAACGATCACCAGGTTTTGAAGGGAGCTGGCAATAAATTCCACATGTCCAAGCTCTTCATGATTAGTGCTGCCCAAGATCGCACCAGGGATCGAAAACGGGGGTAAACGCAGCTGCTTTACCAGGTCGGTGGCAGGCCGCACCCAGAACACTTCAGGAAGAGGAACATCTTCCGAACGCAGCCCCCATCTCACACGCAATCCGTCGCGTTCGACAGTGTAAGTGCCATGCATTAATGCATACGCACGATATCCGGCGATAGTCGTGAGGGCGAGTAAAAATAACGCCCCAAATAAATACAGAATAAGCGACCAGCTTGCTGTACGTGAAAAAGCCAAAAAGACGAGAACGCCGCTTCCGCCCAACATCAACAAAACCAGAAATCCATGCAAGAAGATCCCTGTTGCCTTTGGCGGAGAAAAAATCTGCTCTTCTGTCATATCCGGATTATGGGATCAACGCTTCAGGCACCCGGCAAGAGTGGTGCAGACCAATTCAACTTCCGATTCGGTCATCTTGCCGGAAAACGGCAGTGCGAGTCCTCTATTGCCCAGGTCCTCGGTCACAGGATAATCCCCTTCGCGATAACCAAATGTATCCACCATATAGGGTTGAAGATGAATAGGCAGAAAATAAGGCCTGACTGGAATCCCTTTTTGAATGAGTTGGTAAGCCACAGCATCGCGATCGATCCCCTTATCGAAGCGGATCACGTAGACAAACCAGGACACCCTGGTTGTCTCTGGAATGACCACCGGCGCCTGGACACCGGGGATTGTTTGCAGTTGCAGGTTGTACCAATCGGCCACGCGCTGCCGGTTGATTAACAGTTCCTCGATGCGCCCCATTTGTACACGCCCCAACGCTGCGCTCATCTCGTCCAACCGATAATTGTATCCCAGGTGGGTATGCTGCAGCCAATTGTCTCCCGGAGCCCTTCCCTGGTTGCGTAAAGCCCGCATGAGATCAGCCGCCTGATCGTCATTGGTAACAATCAGACCGCCTTCTCCGGTTGTGATTTGCTTGTTGGGATAAAATGCGAAAACGCCGTAACGGCCAAACAAACCGGTTTTTCGCCCTTTATATTGCGCACCCAATGACTCACAGGCATCTTCGATCAATGTCAAGTTATGCTGATTGGCGATCTTGGTCAACGAGTCGTAGTCCGCGGGCTGTCCGAAAACGTCTACGGCGAGTATGGCTTTTAATTTGCCGGCGTTCTCCATTCCCTTGCGCGGCAGCCAGCGTCTGGCATCCTTCCCGCCCTTTTGCAGGTCTGCGGCTGCCTGGGCAACCTGTGCACTGTCGATGTTCCCGGTTATCGGATCGATATCCACAAAAACCGGGGTGGCTTTTTCAAACAGGATTACGTTTGATGAAGCAACAAATGAGAACGGAGTGGTGATCACCAGGTCGCCGGCCTGAATCCCCGCCGCTCTCACACACAGATGCAAACCGGCGGTGCCGGAGTTTACGCCCAACGCATGCTTGGCGCCAACGTAATCCGCTATCGCCTTTTCAAAACCGACGATTTCCTTCCCCATGCTGAGATTGGGAGTTTTTAAAACGTTCATTACTGCCTCACGCTCAGCATCCGTGAGGTCAGGTAAAGACATGGGCACACGCGGTTTAGAATTTGTCATGGTTGGAATTTTACTCTTTTCTATCGAGATACCAGGGGATATCTCATTCGTTTTTGTGCTTTAGGAATTTTCCTGCTTCAGTGGTAACATCCGACAATCCCACGATCCAGCTCTCGCCGCTGCGACGGGATTTGAATTCCACACCACCCTGTTTGAACGCACGTTCGCTGACAGTGATGCGCAACGGAAGGCCGATCAGGTCGGCATCGTTGAACTTGACCCCGGCTGATTCCACGCGGTCGTCGACCAGGACTTCCAATCCGCCTGCGATCAATTCCCGCTCAATGCTGCTGGCGATCTCCGAGGTATTCAATTCCTTTCCGGGGAGTACCACAATTTGAATGGGATACGGTGCAATATCTACCGGCCAGATCAGTCCGCGTTCGTCATGATGTTCTTCAGCGACACACGCCAATAGACGCCCCACGCCGATGCCGTAGGAACCCATGATCACGGGGTGGCTGGTTCCATTTTCATCCAAAAAGGTGCAATCAAGGGCATCGCTGTAGCGGGTTCCCAGTTTAAATATGTTACCGACCTCCACCCCCCTCGCAAGCCGCAACAGACTGCCGCAATTCGGGCAGGCGTCACCGCTGCGTGCAGAGGTTATATCCGCAATGATAGCTGCCGTGTAATCCCTGCCGTAATTCACGTTCTTGTAATGAAAGCCTTCCTCATTCGCACCGGCCACGAGGTTCGGCGAGATAGGGATCAACTCATCAACGATGACCAGCACGTCCGTCAACCCGACCGGAGATGCATAACCTGCTGCAGCGCCGGTTTGATGAATTTCTTCTGCGGTTGCCGGGCGTAGTTCCCTTGCCTTGAGCAGGTTGGTAATCTTGGTTTCATTTACATCCATATCGCCGCGTACAACGGCAAAAACGAATTGTTCATACGGTTTGCCATCTTGGTTTTCTTTTTCAGCCATGAAGAAAACCGCTTTTGCCGTTCGCGATGAGGAAATTTTCAGAAATTCCGCTAACTCCTCGATGGAAGAAGCGTCAGGAGTGGCAACCTTTTCAATAGGTTGTAGCGTTTCTTTTTGAGGTTCAGGTTTGCGAACTTTTGCCACCTGGCGGTTCGCGGAGTAACCGCAGGAATCACAGAAGAGCAGGCTGTCTTCACCGATCGGGGTGAGGTACATATATTCGTGTGCCATTTTCCCGCCCATCATGCCTGTGTCTGATTGGACAGCAACTACGGACAATCCGCAACGCTTGAAGATCCTGAAGTAGGCATCATAATGTTTTTGATACTGCGCGTCCAGTCCCTCCCAATCAGCGTCCAGGCTGTAGGAATCCAACATGATGAATTCGCGAACGCGGATCAGACCAGCCCTGGGTCGCGGATCATCACGCCATTTGGTTTGCAAATGATAAACAAGGGTAGGTAATTGACGGTACGAGCGCACCACGCCGCGCACCAGGTCGGCGACGACTTCTTCATGGGTCATCGCAAGTACCATGTCGTGGTCGGTCTTATCTTTGAAGCGTCCCATTTCGCTGCCGATCTGAAAATATCTTCCGGTTTCCTTCCAAACATCCGCAGGCTGCACCACCGGCATCAGAATTTCCTGACCGCCAATTCCGTTCATTTCCTCGCGCATGATACCCATAATACGGTTAATCGTCCGGTATCCCAACGGGAGGTAACTAAAAATTCCCGCTCCCAATTGACGGATGAATCCCGCGCGTACCAATAACTGGTGGCTGACGACCTCAGCGTCTGTCGGATTTTCACGCAATGTTTGACTGAAAAGATGAGAAAGGCACATCGCTTGCTCCAGTATTTAAATCAACAACAACCATGTGGTTGCCGCGTGGAAAAGAATGGTGGTGCTCACATGACCTGTCTTGCGCATGATCCAACCCAACAGCAGTCCTTGAACGGCGGCGATTACCAGCTCCACCCAGATCTCACCAAATGGATGAACCCATAAACGGCCAGGGAGCTGCCAGAGCAAATAGAGGGCTGCGGTTGCCAGCCAGCCCCAAGTGTTTCCCAGGAACGACATCAACCGTAATTGAATATAGCCGCGGAAGATGGTTTCTTCAGCCAGGCACAAGATCAGGATCACCAGCAGCAGGCTGCCTTCAGCAGGTGAGATCCCATTGATCACCGAAAGGAATTTGCCACGTAAGAAAATTCCCAAAAAAACAAGCAGCAAGCCTACAATCAAACCTGCGCGCAAGTTATCCCGCCCCCAGCCCATACTTTTAAAGGGCTGCCCGCGCAGCAGCAACGCCGCGATGAACGGAACGAGTGAGATTACTGCCAGGAGCATGTGTTCCGCGACCTCTCCGCCCTGGAAGATACTGGCAGCCTTCCTCAGAAAATTGAAAATATCACCCGAAAAATACTGAAATGCAAAAAAGTAAATGAGTGCGAAGAGAGAAAGGGCAAAGGTTGCATCGCGCCTGGGATAACGAAATTCGATACGGCGAATTTTCTTCAACATTGGACTTACCGCGGCGATCATCACCACAGCAATCGCACCCAGCCACTCGCTTAAATATCCCAGCCAGAATTTAATATCCATGATGTTCATCCACCTGCAACTTTGCGGCTCTTGACCGGTTTTTCAGGCATTGGCTCTAAGTTTGTCCCAGACTCAGGTTCCTCAATTTTCTCATTTGCTGGCGGCTCTTCCAGCTTAAGTTCAATCTTTTCCTCCATGCGTACCTGACCGCGGAGGAAGGCGCCTTCTTCAGTGGCAAACGCGGTGGTGATCACATCTCCCCAGACACGCCCCGTAGAGCGAATCTCCAATTTTTCTGCGGTGATGTTGCCTTTCACCGCACCGGCAACGATCACGTTATTGGCTTTCAGATTTTTACAGGTCAGCCGGCCGGTTTCGCCAATCACCACCAATCCGCGGATTGCGACTTCTCCTTCGAACGTCCCTTCAATACGGATGCCGCCTTTCCCTCCCAGGTTTCCCGACCAGTTGATGCCGGGACCCAGGACGGAAGTGACCCTCTCCACTGGAGCAGCTGTGGGTTGGACAGGTGTCGTTGCTTTTTTGAACATGATTTACCTCCGAACAGGGAACAGTAAGATGGGTATCTGAGTGCGCGAGACGATTTTGGGAGCCGTACTGCCAGCCCAAAAAGCATTCATCCCTGATTTTCCATGAGTTCCAAGCAGGATCAGATCAGTATGAAATTCCTCTGCCGATTTTACCACCTCCTGAGCCGGATCACCCCGTCGTAGCTCCGCTGTGGTGCTCACATTTTCGTTTCTGGCAGCTGCGAGTTTTTGTTTCAGATACTCAATGACTTCCTCTTCACTGATCTCAAGATAGGCATTCATGGTTGAGGGTAAAAATGTTCCAGCGACTGCCTGTTCTCCGCTGAGCGTGGACATGGTGGGGATGACCCGCACCAAGTGAATCGGAACTTTGATTTGAGAGGCTAATTCCACGCCAGCAGAAAATGCCATTTCGTGTTCCTCTTCACCATCAAGTGGAAGCAGGATCTTTGTGATATTTCCTGTTAAAACCTTCCCGTCCTGGTTCGGTTGGAGCAAAAGTACAGGTATCTCACCCAAAGCAATCACCTGCTGGGCTATGCTGCCTGCAACGATGTCGCGCAACCCACCTTCACCGTGAGCCGACAATATTATCAGATCCGGAGACAATTCTCCACTATGCTGGACAATACTGCGCGCCACTTGATCGACTTCTTCTTCATGGACATGCTTTTCAACATCAGGACATTTGGCAAACCATTTTTGTGCAATACCTGTGAGATATTCCTCGGCTTCGATCTCCGACGATAGATGCCGCTGACCGTGAATCTCGGTGGGCGCACCTTTTTCGATCACATGCAGAAGTGTGATTTTTGCGTGAAGTGCCTGGCACAACCAAATCGCGAGTGGAACGGCCGATTCGGCCAATTGTGAACCATCCAGTGGAAGCAATATATGCTTGAACAAGGATCAACCTCCTCTGAAAATCGAAACCAGCAGGTAGATATTCAACAAAACGATCACACCGGCGATGATGCTTGCAGCGATCGACGTAGCCCGACGGTTCGCCAGCACACCCATCAGCTTTTTATTTGAAGTAAAGCTCACCAATGGAATGATCGCAAAAGGCAAACCAAAGCTAAGCAGCACCTGGCTGATTACCAGTGTTCGGCTGGGATCGAGCCCGATGGCGATCACCACCAGCGAGGGCACCATCGTTACCAACCGCCGGATCCATACTGGGATTTCCCAATGCAGGAAACCTTGCATGATCACCTGTCCGGCCATTGTCCCCACCGAGGCGCTGGAAAGCCCTGCCGCCAGCAAGGAGATGCCAAAAACCCACGATGCAGCCTTACCCAGCAGCGGTTCCAGTGTTTTGTATGCCAGCGTCAGATCACCCATGTTCGTATGCCCGGTGGCGTGGAATGTGGAAGCAGACATGACCAGCATGGCGCCGTTGATCAAACTCGCCATCCCCATGGCAATGAACACATCGATCAGTTCAAATTTGAATAATCTTTTTAATTGCTGGGGTTTCTTCACCACAACCCTGCCCTGCGTCAACGCGGAATGCAGGAATATGGCATGCGGCATTACTGTGGCACCCAGAATGCCGGTGGCAAGTAAAACGCTTTCCGGACCGCTGAACGAAGGAACCACGGCATGATACAGCACCTTCTCCCAAACCGGTTTGGCGATCACCATTTCCGCCACGTAGCAGAGAGCTACAACCCCCACCAGTGTCGAGATCACCGCTTCCAACGGACGGAATCCCTTGCGTTCCAGGCTTAATATGACAAAAGTTGAAATGCCCGTGAGAATGCCCGCCAGCCAGAGAGGAAAACCGAAAAGCACGTTGAAACCAATGGCTGCTCCCAGGAATTCCGCCAGGTCAGTGGCCATTGCCACCAGTTCCATCAAACCCCATAAAAAGTAGACAAACCACTTCGGAAAGCGTTCACGGCATACTTCGGCCAGGTTCTTACCGGTGGCGATCCCCAATTTTGCGGACAGGGATTGGATCAGAATAGCCATCAAATTGCTGGCAACGATCACCCACAGGAGGATATAACCAAATTCAGCACCGGCAGCAATATTGGTGGCAAAGTTGCCCGGATCCACATAAGCGACACTGGCGATAAATGCCGGTCCTAGGAAAGGCAGAATGCTGCGCAGTCCTCGTTTTTTACTCTTGCCGCGCAGAACTTCCCTGGCTGCAGTGACAGTTTTTACATTGGAATTTGAATTGGCAGGCTGCCTTTTTTTTGGAGGCATAATCATCTTTCAGAATAAAAAACAATCTCACGAGCCGCCAGGCCAAATGGTGCCCGCTTTGACAATTCCTTTCTCGGGGACGTCAGCCTTGACCACCGCACTGTTGCCGATTCGAACCCCAGCGCCGATCTTGACACCCAGATTAATTGTCACTCCCATACCCACTAACGTTCGCTCACCAATGGTCACCGCCCCAGCGAGAATCGCGCCGGGAGAAATATTGACATAATCGCCCATCACGCAATCATGCGATATGATCGCACCGGTATTGACGATGCTCCCGAAACCAATGGTTACATCGCTGCCGATATAAGAGTTAAAAAACAACTGGCAGCCTTCCCCAACATTGGCGTTGGGCTCAACGTAAGCGCGTGGGTGACTCACAGTGACGCAGATGAAACCTGCCTCTTTCAACTTTTGATACACGACCAGGCGGGGTGTAATACTTCCAATACCGCCCACTGAATTAACGGCTTTACCGATCCCTTGCCGGCGCATACTGCCAAGCAGGTCTCCGCCACCTAAAACCGGAACATCAAGAATGCGCGTACCTGCCGTTATTCCGTCATCGAGGATCCCGACAATCTGGAACCTGCCCTCAGCGCGGATTAGATCAATGAGCGATTTGGCATGTCCTCCACCGCCGTAGATGAGGATCTTTACCGGATCGATCTCCGTTTTATTATCGCCGGCATGTTCACGGATGAATTTCTCGGTGATCAAAACGTCCCTGGGCAATTCATTCAGGTCAATCCCCAGGGTAAGAGCCAGATCTCGTGCCGGATGGGTGATACGTATTCCTTCTGTAGTATTCGGGGGATATTTTTCCGTTGCAGGGTAGGCGGGTTCCTCAATAGGAAGCACCTGCAAAGCTGATTGAGCCAGGTAGCACAACCGTTCACCGGCCTTGACCGTTTCACCGGCGTTGAAACGCAATCCCATCACGAATCCACCCTTTTCCGCGGTCAGATCGAAGGTGGATTTTGTAGTTTCGAAACTGGCGATCACATCTCCGGCGTCCACTTTCTGTCCTTCCTTCACTTTTAGTTCGACGAGGAGGGATTCGGTTTCATTGGGATTGATCAATGGCACCAGGACAGGGAATAGTTCACTCATGTGTGTTTACCGCCTTTCTCACCGCGTTCAGGATATCATCCAACTGTGGTAACACCTTTTTTTCTAATGAGGGAGCAGCCGGTACAGGAAGGTCACGGGCAGCCACTCGTACAACAGACATGCGGAAAAACGGACGTGTTTCTGCGAGCCTGGCGATCAATTCTGAACCCCACCCGAGTGAGCGTCCGCCTTCCTCGATGGTGACGAGTTTACCGGTACGCATCACAGACTCCATCAGAGGATCGCTTCCAAATGGCGCCAACATGGTTGGAATGACCAGTTCCGTAAAGATCTCTTCTTCAAATGCCAATCTCTCCTGCGCCTGGCGGGCAAGTTCCGCCATATATCCATAGGCTGCAAGGGTTACCACCGGAGGAGGTGCGCCTTTAAGGCTGAGCGTAAACGTTGGAAATATGCCAGGTCCGTATTTTTGTATGGAGAGATTGGTCAAATCTTCTTTTGTCATCACCGGCAAAAGGTATTGCAGTTTGTTTTCAATGAAAAGTACCGGATCTTCGGAATGCAAGATCACGTTTTCCAGCATCTCTCCTGGGGTGTATCCCGCGCCATCATCCAGGTTTACCGGTGCGGCAACCGTCAATCCGGGTATGCCCAGATAGATTTTTTCTAGTGTCTGTGAATGGGTGGGGCCGTAACCGCGCCTTCCGCCCATGGGAGTGCGGATCACCAGCGGAAGAGATACAGTATTGTTGTACATCCAGCGGAATTTGGTGATGTGATTAATGATCTGGTCGGCAAGCAATGTGGAAAAATCACCGAACATGATCTCAAGCACCGGGCGCTGCCCGCGCAGTACCAGGCCTGCCGCCACTCCACCCAACCCCGCTTCCGAGATGGGGGTGGTGATCACCTGGCCGGGAAAAGCCGTTGAACATCCCCTGGTCACTTTAAAAGCGCCGCCGTAGGGATCGAGGATATCCTCCCCCAGCAGGAGTACTTTCGAATCCTTCTTCAAGGCGGTGAGTACCCCCTGATTGAGAGAATCAAGCACCGCTTTTTTCACAGGCTCATCCCCTCGAATTCTGCTGCGGGGTCCGCCAGCGCCTGGTCAAAGGCAGCCTGGATCTCTTTTGCAACTTCCGATTCCACTTGTTCAGCATGGGTGGAATCCAACCTGGAGCGCAGAATGGTTATTGGATCGCGGTTTTCCCTCAGCCTTTTCACATCCGCCTCCGGGCGGGTATCGTCACCCTTGGAGTGCGGACCAAAACGGGCTGTGTTGAGGATCAACGCCAGCGGAGCGGAGGAAGCCCGCACAGCGGCAATCGAGTTTTTTGCAGATGCCTGGATCTCCAAAACGTCGCTCGTGTCCAATTCCTTGGTGGGAATGGCAAATGCTTGGAAGCGGTCTGCGATCCTGCCCGCAATTGTCAACGTGGATGGAGTAGTTTGGGCAATGTGGTTGTTTTCCACCACAATCAAGAGAGGTAGTTTCCAGAGGCTGGCCATATTGAAGGCTTCATAGATCACACCCTCACCAAGGGTGCCATCCCCGATGAACACTATGACAACGGCGCGGGTGTCCCGTCGTTTTTCAGCCAGCGCCATGCCGGCAGCGATCGGAACGATTCCGCCCTGCACGCCGTTGGAATAGAGATTGCGCCAGTGGATGTGCTGCGAACCACCTCTACCACCGCATACACCAGTGGACTTGCCCATCAATTCCGCAAACAGCGAGCGTAAATCGCCGCCGTAGGCGATGAAATGCCCGTGGCAGCGGTGGTTGGTGACGATCACATCCTGTTCCTGTAACGAACTGATCACTCCCACCGCATTGGCTTCCTGTCCAAGCGATGTGTGGGTTGTTCCCGAAAAGATACCGCGCTTGAATTCTTCCAGCACAGTCTCCTCAAAGCGCCGGATGCGCAGCATGGAGCGATACAGGTCCAACAGTTCGCGGGTCAAGAAAAATACTCCGTTGTATTGATCACATAGCGCCAGGGTTTGGAACGCCAGGGTTCCGGCGTGGATTGGATGCCTACCCGCGGAGTGGTCGAAACGTGCTCATCCACGACCGTCAAACCCTCCTCAATCCATAACAGACTCTCTTTGTCGGTCAATCCGACTCCATTCAAGGTATTATCAATCGCCAGCGCCTTGCACAGACGTGCTGGACCGCTGCACCATTCGTCTGGTTTTCGTCCTTCACGCCGGGAGGAAATCACATTTATGCCTTCCTCTGGATGAATGGCTCTGATTAGCACCGCCGCCGGGAATCCTTCGACTCCGCAAACAGCGTTCAAGCACCAGTGCATGCCGTAAGTAAAATAAATATACGCCCGCCCTGGTCTGCCGTACATGACGGCGTTACGGGCAGTTTTGCCACTGCGCGCATGGCACGCCAGGTCTTCCTCTCCGCGATAAGCTTCGGTTTCTGTAATGAAACCTGATATCCGCACACCATCCAGGCAGCGCACCAGCCGTTTTCCAAGAAGGTTCCTGGCAACATCGGTCACTTCACCAGAATAAAAGGATTCGGTCAGGCATTTCATATGGGTATTATACCCAAAAGGATGTGCCGGGATTACCCTCCGGAACTTGTCTGCAGATGGAAATTGAATATCAAAATGGAATTAATCCGGGTTCGCTGCAACCGGCTGGATATCGTGTTCCAGGGTCCTTCGCAACCCGTCGATCAACAGGGTCTTGGGTTCATATCCCAGAGTCGCTCGAGCCAGGGTCAGATCGGCACATAGACGGCTTAATCCGCCTTCATTACGCGGATTATAGACCACCTCCGGATGACCGCCAGTCACTTCAATCACCAAGCGGGCGAGTTCTTTGATCGATGTTTCTGTACCGCTGCCCACGTTGATGGTGAGGTTGTTGATATCGGGGGCAGTCGAAGCCGCGCTCATTGCATCCACAACGTCGTTCACGTAAACATAATCGCGCGTCTGGTTTCCATCTCCATGGATCACGATCGTACCGTTTTCCCAGGCCTGGCGCAGAAAGTTCGGGATCACGGGAGTGTGAACCGGCGGGACATGCTGACCCGGCCCATATGCGTTGAAGACGCGCAGGCAAACGGTCTCGATGCCCCATAATGCACCAATGGATTTGACATAATATTCGGCAGCCAGTTTGGATACTGCGTAGGGGGCGCGCGGGTTGGGGATGGCTGTTTCGATCACGGGTTGAACCGGTTGATTGCCGTAAACGGTGCCGGATGAAACCAATACCACGCGACGGACACCCACATCGCGCATGGCTTCCATGAGTGTTACCGTACCGCCTACGTTCACCTGGTTGTACTCACGGGGATAAAGCACGGATTCAGGAACACTGACCTTGGCAGCCAGATGATAAACGCAATCCACGTCGTGCAGCAGGGACCAAAGCTTAGGTCGATCGTTAACGTCACCGCGGACAAATTGAACGGCCTTCGAAAGGGTTCGTTCATCTCCCGTCGAAAGGTCATCCACACCCAGCACCGCATGACCCTCCGCAGACAAGCGGTTGGCCAACGCGGATCCCAGAAAGCCGGCTGCACCAGTGATTAGAAATCGCATTAGGTTAAGTTCTTTTGACGAAAGTGACTGCATTATAGCATAACAGAAAAAATACCCGTTCAGCGACTTTTTTGTTTCTTCACCAATAATGCTTGCTTTTCAGCCTGGGTTAGGAACGCCGTGGTCAGCGCATTCTCCTGGGCTTTGCGGATCATTTCGGGTGTCAAACCGGCCTTGGGCGCTGCTGTTTCGTACTCATAATGCAGATCGATGGCGCTGATCCCCGGATCATCAGTATTAATGGTTGCCAGCAATCCTTTTTCCAGGAAAAGCCGCAAAGGATGCGAGGGATAATCAGCCACTGTGCTTGTTTGAACGTTACTGGTTAGGTTGCATTCGATACCAATTGCATGCTCCAGCATGTAATCCATCAAAATCGGGTCATCGGGGGCGTGGACGGCATGCCCGATGCGTTCAGCCTTTAATTCGCGAATGGCTTGCCAGATCGACTCGGGACCTGCCGCTTCACCGGCATGCACAGTTATGTGCCAGCCTGCTTCACGCGCTTTTTCGAAATGACTCACGAACAGGCTCCCTGGAAAGTGAGCTTCATCTCCTGCCAGGTCCAACCCGCAAAATTCGGCGGAATATCTCAGTTGAGCATCCAATTCCTTCATGGCTATAACCGGTCCGTAATGGCGCGATAAAATGCCGACCTGGTTGGCGCGGATGCCAAAATCACGCTCACCGGTCCGCACTCCTTCGGTTACCGCCTCCACCACGCCTTCAGGATGGAGGTGGTGAGCCTCAGCCATGAACCATGGGCTATAACGCAACTCGATGTAATCGATCCCTTCGCGGAACGCATCTTCCACGTTCTCGTAAGCCACCCGCCGGCAGGCATCATAATTCACCAGTACGCCGGTCATCCATTCGAATTTTTCAATGAATTTCATCACTCCCGGCTGCGGGGTGGAGACCTGCACAAATGGACGTAATCCCTCCAGAGTCTTTGCCGGCAGGGGAAGGTTGTGTTCCAAGCCAAGTTCCAGTATGGTTTGCAAGCGGATGCTTCCGTCAAGGTGGTGATGCAAGTCGATCAGCGGCAATGTGGAATCGATCATGTAATTTTCTACTCCGTTTCCTCAAGGGTGATCAAATCAAAATCATGTTCTTTGGAAATTATTTGAATTTTCTGCATGATTTCCTGCGGCGGGTAAGAGAAGTAAATGGTACCACTGGGAACCTGCCCATTCAAATTGATCCCACCCCAGGTTACCGTTTCTCCCGGCGGAATTCGCTTAAGAATTTCAGCAATTTTTTCCACTCCTTGCACGGTCAATTTTAAATACCCATTATCATCGAAAATGTTCTCAATCGAGATCAATTCCTCGAATGTTTTCATACGGTTCGTGCCCGTGACGAGAGTAAAATTCCATTCATCATTGATCTTCCATGAAACCAGTTCATACCCTTTTGCAGATTGCGGAAGTACCTCAGGCAGGTCCGCCAGGTCAAATGTGGGCAGATTGGAGTATCCAATGACCTCTGTGGCTTCCGGTTGCGGCGAAAGCTGCAATGTAGGTGAAATTTCCACATCAAGGGTCGGAGTTTTACTCACCGGCGATGAACTGGATATGGTGGCCGGGCGCTCGCAGGAAGCGAGCAACATGAGCAGTACACAAATGGCAATCTTTTTTACCAAGGGAATTGAGATACACCTTTCTATAATACCTTTTCCCAGATCGACCTTCGCGGATGGTCGATGATCCGGGTAAAACCTGCCCGGATATACAAGGCTTCCGGCCCTGTCCATACGTCCGTGGCTTCCAACCCGTCCTGGCATCGTGGATACGCTTGAACTTTTTTAACACCACGTGCCTTGAGATCCTCCAGCACCAGCGCCAGAAACTGGTGTGCCAGGCCCTGTCCGCGTGCTTCGGGCACGATCATGAAACAACTGATGCACCAGATCTCCGGATTGGATGCAAAATGAAATGTGTTCATCAAGTTGGGTAATTGATCGCGCTGGTATACCTGGCACCAGCCTGTTGGTTGGTCTTTCAGGTAAAGGATATACCCATCCTCGATCCCACTCGCAAAGAGTTCCTCGCGCTGGGCAATGCTTTCCTTATCCGTCCGCTCATCCCAGCCCTCGCTTGTGTTCACCCACCAAAAACCGCAAAGGCAGCCGTTGCCGTATTCCCCCGCCTGGTGAACCTTGTAGAAATCGCCGCTGATCCCGCTGGTCAATTTTTTAATATTCAGGTCATCCCTCAACATGGTGAGCGTCCTTTCTCCAAGACGACATTCTTCGACATGAGCACCAGCTCCGGACGCAGACCCCATCCGGTGTCTTTCCAGAATTTTAATCCCAGTTCATTGTTCCCAAAGACCATGATGTGGCATTTGTGAATATCTTGTTCTTTTAATCCTTCAAACACGCGTTCCACCAGTGCCTTACCGATTTCCATGCGCCGCATTTGCGGATCGACCGCCAGATGGTACAAATATCCCCGCCTGCCGTCGCTTCCGCACAGGCAGGTTCCGACCAATTTGCCATCCAGATATGCAGTAAAGCACAAGTCCGGATTGCGGATAATAAATCGGGCTAACGATTCCGGTTCGTCTGCATCACTCAACCCAATACCTTCGCAGCGCTGCCATAGTTCGAGCGCACCGCAAATTTCATTTGGTATCATTTCAGAGATCTTTAGGTTCATCATCTCTTTTTTCCATTTCTGCCAGAATTTCATTTTTGGATGCATCCAAATTCTCTACCCTATCCGATTCGCGGCGGGGAAAAGGTCCCCAATGCACACGAGATTCTTCGTATTGGGTGCGTGGTTCCTTCTCTTCCGCGGGATAACCAAGGTAGATCAGGTTCAAAGGGATCACACCTTCGGGAAGATTGAGAATCCTATTCACCGGGTGCTGAAAAATGGTCACTGGATGAATGCCGATCCACACCGCGCCGAGACCCAATGACGTTGCGGCCAGGAGGATGTTCTGGGAGGCAGCACTGCAATCCTGCACCCAGAACCGGTCGCCGGCTTTGTTCTTTTGCATGCGTTTGCTGCCCAAAACACAGATTACCGCTGCGGGATGCATTTTTCCGAACATCAGGTTCTGCCTCAATTGCTCGATGATAGTGTGTTCAGTGATCACCACAAACTCCCATGGTTGGGCATTCATGGCGGTCGGTGCTGCCATTGCCGCTTTGAGCAGCAACGTCAGGGTTTCTTTGTCAATCGGCTGATCGGTAAACCGCCGAATGCTGCGGCGTCCTTCGATGGCTTTCAATACTTCATTCATGATTGACCTCGAATCC
>DAOUGM010000037.1:0-28267 GCA_034428895.1 Anaerolineaceae bacterium | reverse complement strand
GCAGGATTAACCGCGCTGTTTGCTGCCACCGACGAAAACGTCCGAAATCAACCTGAGTTCTACATGCTGCTGGTTTTCTCGACCATCGGGCTGTGTTTCATGGCAGTTTCAGGAAGCCTGATCCTGCTGTACCTGGCACTCGAAACGGCGTCTGTTCCTCTATATGTTCTGGCTGGGATCAAATACAGGGATGAACGTTCCGTCGAATCGGGGATCAAGTATTTTCTGTTTGGCATTATCTCGTCAGCGGTGATGCTGTTCGGTTTCAGCCTGTTGTATGGGTTCAGCGGCACAACGCGCATTTATGCGATCCAACAGGAGGCTGCCACTAATCAGGTTCCGTTGGCAGGTTTGGTGGTTGCCGTCATGATGGTGCTGGTCGGTTTCGGTTTTAAGATCAGCGCGGTGCCGTTCCATTTTTGGGCACCGGATGTGTATGAGGGTTCACCAACTTCGATCGCCGGATTCCTTTCCACCGTGTCCAAAGCGGCAGGGTTCGCAGTGCTGATGCGTGTGCTTTTGCACGTTTTTGGCACGGCAAAAGGTGAAATCTGGATGATCCTGGTGGCGGTCATGGCAGCCGCGACCATGTTTGTGGGAAATATCCTTGCCATTCCTCAGAAAAACATCAAGCGCATGATCGCTTTCTCTTCGATCGCCCAGGCGGGATATATCCTGGTGGGTGTGGCGTCGGGCACCGAGTTTGGTTTTACCAGTGCCGTGTATTACCTGATGGCATACCTGGTGACCAACCTCGCCGTTTTTGCGATCATTAGCTGGGTGGAGCGGTCAACTGGTTCAAGCGATATACAGGCATTTGCCGGGCTCAACCGCCGGGCGCCGGGGATGACATTGCTGATGATGATCGCACTTCTTTCACTCGGTGGGATTCCTCCTTTCGGTGGTTTTTTTGCCAAGGTGCTGGTTTTTGGCTCCGCCATTGAGAATGGGCTCATCTGGCTGGCGGTGCTGGGTATCCTCAATTCGGTGATCGGTCTTTATTACTACCTGCGGGTGATGAAGGTGATGTATCTCGATCAGTATGAAGGCGAAGCAGCCGACACCAAACCAAAGGTGTTTTGGATGGCGGCGCTGGCGGTATGTATTTTTGGAATCATTCTCCTGGGTGTGCTATTTACACCCTGGTTTGCACTGGCATCTCAAGCAGCAATTGGTTTATAATTAATTTCTCTTAATAACCCCTATGATATAATCGTGCACATGTCAAAATCGGAGTTACCCGAGAACCCAAAAAAGACCAACAGGTACAACATGCTGATCGCAGCTCTCGCCGGTCAGGTGGGGTGTTTGACTTTAGTGATCGTCATTGCAGCCGTTTTGGGCGGCATGGCACTGGATGCCCGACTGGGAACCAAACCCTGGTTCACACTTGGGTTACTGTTGGCGAGCATCCCAGTCTCTCTGGTTTTGATGTTCTTCATCGCCCGAAAAACGGTCTCGAAGATCAAGATGAGCAAACCTGATGCATCGAAAGAGGAGGAAGGTATTGGAAAAGACTCGTAAATGGCGCTGGGGCAAGAACCGCTGGATCGTACTCGGATTCATTATCTTAACCGCGATCGGTGTCAACTTTATCGCACCAGTTCAGCCTCATATCCAGGTTGCCGCAGAAAACCTCTCCGCCAAACCACTGTTCACACTCCCGGTATTGGGTGATTTCTACTTAACGAATACATTATTGGCAACGCTGATGATGGATATCGTCATTATCGTGATTGCTCTCATCATTCGCAATGCCGCAAAGAAGGACCCGATCGCGCCCAAAGGATTGGCCGGCGGTTTCGAAATGCTGTTGGAAACGCTCTACAACCTGGCAGAAACCTCCGCAGGAAAATGGGCAAAGAAAATCTTTCCGTGGTTCGCCACGATCCTGATCGTGGTGTTGTTTGCCAACCTGCTCAAGCTCATCCCCGGATTTGAATCCATTGGTCTTCTGGAACCCAGCGCGCATGGATACAAGATCCAGGCATTGGGTGGTGATTGGTTTACCGTTCTCAATGAGAAAGTCGATCATGGCGGTTACATCGTCAAGCCTTTCCTGCGCGGAGCCTCCACTGACTTGAACTTTACCACAGCGCTGGCTTTGATTTCCGTCCTTATGACCCAGGTGATCGGCATCCAGGCGCAGGGATTCCATTACTTTGGTAAATTCCTGAATTTCAGCACCATGTTCAAGAAACCCTTGTTGGGTTTTATGGATTTCATCGTTGGCTTGCTGGAAACGATCTCGGAATTCGCCAAAATTCTCTCGTTTGCCTTCCGGTTGTTCGGAAATATGTTCGCCGGTATGGTGCTGATGGCACTGGTAGCCGTGATGGTGCCGGTATTTATGCCATCATTGATCATGATGTTTGAATTGTTCATCGGTTTAATCCAGGCGTTTGTGTTCGGCATGCTGACGCTGGTCTTTATGGCGCAGGCTACCCAGGGACACACCGCTGAAGAGCACAGTTAAATTTTACAGAGAGATAATCGCAGAGGAGGCATTGAAATAAGATGAGTGGTGATATTGTTTTGGCAGCGAAATTCATTGGTGCAGGATTGTCCATGATCGGTGCACTGGGCGCGGGTATTGGCATCGGCTTGAGCGTCCAGGGTGCCCTGGAAGGAATGGCGCGCAACCCGGATACCTACGGCAACCTCTTTACCAACATGATCCTGGGCATTGCTTTTTCAGAAGCCATCGCCATTTATTGTCTGGTGATCGCCTTCCTGATGTTGTTCGTTCTCTAATGCGCGGATAGAGGAGTTACTCTTGGAAAAATTAGGTCTAAACCTCGGAACACTGCTTGTTCAAATATTTAACTTTGCCATCATCATGGTGGTTTTAAGCGCCTGGGTTTATAAACCCTTGATGAACGCGCTTAAAAAACGCCGTGCAACCATCGAAAAGGGATTGGAAGACGCACGCATTGCCTCCGAAGCCCGGGAGAATGCCGAAAAGGACGCCGCGGCGATATTGGCAGAAGCACAAAACAATGCCGCCAAGATCATCCGCGACGCCAAGGAAAAAGCGGAGGAAGCCGGCAAGAGCGTCAAGGCAGAAGCCGAAGCGGATATCTCCATTATACGAAAAGAATCGCTGGTGGAGATTGAAGCCGAACGTGAGCGCGCTTTAAGTGAGATCAGAACGCATGTCGCCACCTTGGCCATCGCTGCTGCCCAAAAACTGGTGGGTGAAGCCCTGGATGAAAAACGCCAGCATGAACTTGTGGCTGAATTCTTCTCCGGGATTAAAAACGGCAAGGTTTCCATCCTGGAGGGAACCGAAATGCACGGAGCCACTGCCGAAGTCATGAGCGCCCTGCCATTAACGGAAGCAGAGCAAAAAGTGATCAAGGGTGACGTGCTCGGCAAACTGGGCAAGGGGAGCGAGATTGTGTTCAACGTGGATCCGAAAATCCTTGGCGGTTTGATCGTCAAGGTGGGTGATCGCGTGGTCGACGGCTCGGTTGCAGGACAAATTCAGAATCTGCGAAATTCTCTCGATTAACAATTGCCATAGAAGAGGGTATGATTAGGAATCTGTTTCCGACTTACCCTCTATTTATTTAATATGGAACAACGACATTATGACACCTGTGAAATTACAAAAATTGATCAACGACCTTCCTGTTTCATGGGAATGTGAAACCGATATTCCCGACATAACCATTCACTCGATCCAATTCGATTCGCGCAAGGTAAAAGCGGGTGACCTCTTTGTGGCTGAATCCGGCGGCTCGGTGGATGGGCATAATTTTATCCAAAGTGCCGTCGAGAACGGTGCGGTTGCCGCGGTGGGCACCCGGCAAATGAGTATTCCCAATGCGCCGTATATTCGGGTAGAGGATGCACGCGAGGCACTGGCCTACCTGGCGGCATCATATTATGACCATCCCGCCCGAAAACTGACCGTGATCGGCGTGACCGGAACCGACGGGAAAACGACAACGTCGAACCTGATCCATCACATCCTCAAGACTGCCGGGATCCAGGCTGGCATGATCTCCACAGTGAACGCAGTCATTGGCGATGAAGAGATCGACACCGGTTTTCATGTCACCACGCCTGAGGCGACGGATATTCAGCGCTACCTTTCGCGCATGGTCGATGCTGGTCTTTCAACCGTTGTGCTGGAAACCACTTCCCATGGACTGGCGCAGCACCGCGTGACCGGATGCGAGTACGATATCGCGGTCGTAACAAACATCACTCACGAGCACCTGGATTATCACGGTACTTATGAAAGTTACCAGGCTGCCAAGGGGCGCATGTTCGAGTCGCTGGCAAATACTTTTCCAAAGGCCAATGGGAATCCGCGGTTGGCGGTTTTGAACAGGGATGACCAATCTTATACGTACCTGGATGCCCTGGTTGTCACCAACAAGGTTACTTACGGGCTGGAAGGAAAAGTTGATTTAACCGCAAACGGGATTATCAGTACCCCCAAAGGCGTAGATTTCGTAGCGAGAGGCAAGGGGTTTGAGCAGTGCGTGCATTGCAACCTGCCCGGAAAATACAATGTATCCAATTGCCTGGCAGCCATGTCGGCTGCCTTGGGATTAGGAATCGATCCACAGATCATTGCCAGGGGTATTGACTCATTGAAAGGCATAGCTGGGCGCATGGAAGTGATCGATCTCGGACAGTCTTTCGATGCCATTGTGGATTTTGCGCATACCCCCAACGCGCTCAAGCGGGCGATCGAAACCGCGCGGGAAATGACGAAAGGACGCGTCATTGCAGTATTTGGATCGGCGGGACTGCGCGACAGGCAAAAAAGACGAATGATGGCGGAGGTATCGGTCAACCTGGCTGATATCACCATCCTGACGGCAGAAGATCCGCGCACGGAATCGCTGGACGCGATCCTGGCGCAAATGGCTGATGCCGCCCAATCGGCGGGTGGGATCGAAAATAAAACCTTTTACCGCGTTCCGGACCGCGGGGAGGCAATCCGCCTGGGTGTGAAACTTGCCAAGCCGGGAGACCTGGTGATGGCTTGCGGGAAGGGGCACGAACAGTCGATGTGTTTCGACATCACCGAGTATGCGTGGGACGACCGCACTGCCATGCGCGCAGCCCTGTCGGAATTATTGAAAATCTCCGGACCGCCAATGCCGGAACTGCCAACCTCGTAGCCTGCGACTAATATATCAGATGGTTCAATTGGAAAGACTTGAACCATCTTTAAATATTGCATTGGTTACCGAATGTTTATTTTGCAATCGGCATGTAGAGGTCCATCGACATCTTGCCGTCTTCCAGCAGGTCAATGAAGTTCTGCTTTCCGTTGCCGAGATGTTCTTCCAGCCACTGATGTTGCCCAAGCCGGTATGGGCTGATTTCAAGCCAGGCAGTCAAACCTTTCCACGCGCGAGATATGAATTGACCTACGCCGTACGGTGTTGTAGCCAAGGCGGGTGAGTGGTATGTGATCTCTGTAGTGGGCGAGAACATTCGCTATCAGCGTGTCAGAATGATATCCTCCATTCGATTGCTCGAAGAGAAATTCGTAAAACCTGTCACCTTCAACCTGGCAGAAACTTGGAAGCGATCCTGCAAATCCAGGGGTGCCGAACGCCATTCTTTTCAAGTTAAGATAAAAGCATCGGCTGGTGCAGCAAAATTTATCAGGGATTCGGTTTGGAAATCGCCGTACCGAATTCAATCGGTTGCAGAACCCGAGGGAGAGAAGGTCAGTTTTTTTGGTGGAATTGCTTTTCGAGAACCTGCCCAGCGCCAGATCCTATTTGATGGGATGGGGGAATTCAATTGAGGTGTTGGAACTCGGGCCGCTTCGTTTCAGTATTGCAGATTTTGCCCGGCAGGTATTAAAAGTCTATGAATAAAAATAAAGTGGTCTTTCCGTGAGGAAAAACCACTTTTTGTGCAATTATGTAGATACATGGAAAAACCGATTATCTTCTGGGACCACCATCGCGGTTGCCGCCTGAGCGACCGCCGTAGGACGGGCGGTTCCCTCCGCGTCGGTCTCCGCCGCGTCTATCTCCGCCGGAACGCGAACGACCGCCGCCGCTTTTGCCGCCCTTATCGTGTTCGAGGGCTTCTTCGGGGGTCCAGCCTTCCAGAACTGCCTGGCGAGACAGGCGGATCTTGCCATTCTCGTCAATGGCAGTGACCATTACGGTCAGTTCATCACCCAGTTTGACCACATCCTCCACCTTCTCTACTCGTTCGGTGTCCAACTGCGAGATGTGCACCATGCCGTCGATGCCGGGCAGGATCTGCACGAACGCACCAAAATCGGCAACACGGACAACTTTGCCGGTATAGATGTGACCGACCTCGGCGCTTTCGGTGAGGGCTTCAATGCGCTCGCGGGCAGCAGCTTCGCTGACGCCGTCAGTGGCGGCGATATAGACTGTACCGTCGTCATCGATATCGATCTTGGTGTTGGTCTCTTCCTGCAGCGCACGGATGGTTTTTCCTCCGGGGCCGATGATGGCTCCGATCTTTTCCACTGGAACATGCAGGGTGGTGATACGCGGCACGAAGGAGCGTAATTCCGGTCTGGGTACAGGGATGACTTCGAGCATTTGATCCAGGATGAACAGGCGTGCATCGTGAGCCTGCTGAAGTGCCTGGCGCATGATCTCGGCTGTGATGCCCTTGATCTTGATGTCCATCTGCAAGGCAGTAATGCCCTTGGTGGTTCCGGCGACCTTGAAATCCATGTCGCCGAGATGGTCTTCGGCACCCTGGATGTCTGTTAATACTACGTAGCGGTCACCTTCCTTGATCAGACCCATGGCCACACCGGCAACGGGGGCTTTAATGGGAACTCCGGTATCCATCAGGGCGAGTGTCGAACCGCAGACGGATGCCATTGAGGAGGAACCATTGGAAGCCAAAACCTCGGAAACGAGACGCAGCGTATACGGGAATTCACTTTCGGGAGGGATCACCGGCACCAAGGCGCGTTCAGCAAGAGCGCCGTGACCGATTTCGCGCCTGGATTGACCACGCAGCATTTTCACCTCTCCGGTGGAATAGGGCGGAAAATTATAATGGTGCATGTAGCGTTTGGTATCGTTGGGGGAGAGGGTATCGATCTCCTGGGCTTCCTTGGGGGTGCCCAGGGTGGCGAGCGTTATAACCTGTGTCTCACCGCGGGTGAACAACCCCGAACCGTGGGCGCGCGGGCTGACGCCCACCTCGCACCAGATGGGGCGGATCTCGGTAAATTTACGACCGTCGGGGCGCTTGTTTTGATCGAGAATGCGGGAGCGAACCACCCGTTTGTAGACTTCCTCGAAGGCTGCTTTGTATTTTTCGACTTCTTCGACGTCTTCGGAATCGGAGTATTCGAGAACGACGGTCTCTTTCAATGCATCGATGGCATCCTGGACTTCGTGCTTGCCGGTATTGGCATCGAGGATTTCATTCATTTCACTGGCAGCGCGATTGCTGATCTTCTCGACCAGGGTCTCGTCCAGCGTAAATAACTGAACCTCGCGTTTGGCTTTTCCGATCTCTTTGGCCATCTGCAATTGTGTTTCCACAATGACCTGGATGGCATCGTGACCGAAGAGCAGGGCGGACACCATGGATTCTTCATCGATCTCGGTTGAACCGGATTCGACCATCAGGATGGCATCTGCGGTACCGGCAATGCGCAGATCCAGGTCGGATTCTTCGATTTGGGCAAAGGTGGGATTGAGAATGAACTCTCCGTTGATGCGTCCGACACGAACGGCACCCACAGGACCTCCCCAGGGGATATCCGAGATCATCAAGGCGCAGGAAGCGGCGTTGACCGCCAGGACATCCAGCGGGTTTTCCCAATCGGCTGAAAGGGAGAACATGATGACCTGCACTTCATTGCGCATGTCCTGGTTGAACAAGGGGCGCAGCGGGCGGTCGGTCAAACGGGAGATCAGGATCGCATCCGCTCCGGGGCGGCCTTCGCGCCGGAAGAAGGAACCGGGAATGCGTCCGCCGGCATACATTTTTTCTTCGTATTCCACGGTCAAGGGGAAGAAGTCCTGTCCTTGACGGGGTTCGCTCCCCATGGTGGCAGCCGCGAACACGACGGAATCGCCATAGCGAACCGTAACTGCTCCGCCGGCCTGCGCGGCAAGTTTCCCTGATTCGAACGTCAAGGGTCGGCCACCAATTGTGGTTATAAATTTCTTGCTTTCTGGTTTCATTTTGTCTCCTAAATTCCTATCCCGCCTGGTTAGGAACTGAAAATCACTGAGGACTTATCGAAGGTCCTCACCATTTTTCAATGCCCAACCGGCGGTCCAATATGTTCCGCGTATTTTGGGGCAAAACAAAACGAGTAGATATGGCATCTACTCGTCGAAGCCCTGCCTTACTTGGTGCGGATATTCAATTTTTCGGTAATGGCTGCGAAGCGGGGGAAATCGGTGCGGCGCAAATATGCCAGAAGCCTCCGACGCTGCCCTACCATTTTGAGCAAGCCGCGCCGCGAGGAATTATCCTGCTTGTTGGCGCGCAAGTGCTCGGTTAGCTGCTTGATACGCACAGTGAGTATGGCGATCTGAACGTCGGCTGAGCCAGTGTCCGTATCATGCAGGTGGTACTCGGTGATCAATTTTTGTTTTTCTTCCTTTGTCAATCCCATGACAATTGCTCCTTAAAAAATGTTTGCAAGTCGCCATATCCGCAGAAACCCACAGACAGGTCGAGTCATTGGCTGAATTATACCAGAGGGGTGAAAATGTGCACAGAGTAGCATATTATCGCATGCGGGCAGTCATTTGCTGCCTTCATCATGCTGGCGCAGCGCCTTGCGGAGGGAGTCCTGCATTTCCGGTGAAAACAAATCGATCGACCTGCGCAGAAAACGTCCCAGAGAAGGATTCCTGGAATCGGCAATCAATTGTTTAAGGAAATATACCGTCTCCACCTCTGAACGATTTACCAGGTGTTCCAGCACCAGCCGCAAATCATGCTGCAGGTCTGCATCCAGATCCAGAAACAACGGCAGTAAAAAAGTATAAGCCGCCGGGAGATTGGCGTAATTTCGGTCATCGATCAGGGTGGTGATCCCCAGGATCGATAGTTTGATTTGCCATACTTCTTTAGAATTTTTCCACAACTCCAAAACATTCAGCCATGCCCCCGGATCAAAGCGCCGGATCGTGGCTGAACCGTGTTCATGCAGGTAAGGGAGGAGGAGGGCATCCTTGGGATTGGACGACCAGGCGATGATGCGGGAGATCACGGTTTCCTTTTCAGTGATCGGGAGCCTGCCCAATAAAACGGCAGCCAATTGGCGCATTTCAGTCTCAGGCTGCTGCCAGAGCAGGTCGATGATCTCCATCAATTGGGTTGGCTGCCCGGCGCAATAAGCGGTAAAGGCGTCTTCGAGCGAGCGGTTCAGAAGCCGCGGAGTGTTGAAAGCAGGGAGGGCGTGCAGTTCAGCGTGGTAACTGGATAATGGGAGGGTGCGATCGGCATAGAAAGCATACAACTCCCTCAGCCTTGAGACGAACTCGGAAGGCTGAGAGAATTGATCTTTGATCAATTTGATCCTGGTACGAAGATGATCGAGGTCTATCGCCGGCATCTTTAAAACCAGAAATTAATAGGCTTTCGCGAAATACACCTTTTCGGAGGCATCTTTACCGCATACGATGCATTTACCGCTGCCGCCAGGCTGTTCCATGGGGATGCAGCGGGTGGTGGCTTTTGTGTCTTCCTTAACCTTGGCTTCGCAGGCAGGATCGCCGCACCACCACGAGAATGCCCATCCGTCCTGGACAACGGTTTTCAGTTCTTCGTAATCCTTGGGGTCATGGATGTGGCTGTCTCTAAATGCTTTGGCCTTTTCATAAAGCGAGGTGTGGATGGCTGCCAAGAGTTCGCTCACGGACTGCTCGATGTTTTCCTGCGGCAGGAAGGATTTGCCGTCCCTTCCCGGAATATCCCTGCGGGCGGCCATGACCGATCCTTTTTCTACATCCTTGGGACCAATTTCAAGGCGCAGCGGCACCCCGCGCATTTCCCAATCGTTGAACTTGAATCCGGGCGTTACCTCGCTGCGGTCGTCAACTTTAACCCGCAAGTTTTTTAGTTGCTGCTTGATCATCTCCACGACCGGCATCACCCTGGCGCGTTCTTCGTCGCTCTTATAAATGGGTACGATGACCACCTGGATGGGCGCCAGCCTGGGCGGCATGATCAACCCTTGGTCGTCTCCGTGGGTCATGATGATGGCACCGATGAAACGCGTGGAAACCCCCCAGGAAGTCGTCCAGCAGAATTGAAGGGTATTCTCTTCATCGAGGAACTGGATATTGAACGCTTTGGCGAAGTTCTGTCCCAGCAAGTGGGAGGTGCCGGCCTGTAACGCTTTGGTGTCGCCCATCATGGCTTCGATGGAATAGGAATGCACCGCGCCCGCAAATTTCTCCGTGCTGCTCTTTCTACCGGGAATTACCGGAACGGCGGCATCGTCGATGGCGAAGCGCGTGTAGGTGTCGAGCATTCTCAAGGTTTCTTCTTCAGCTTCTTTTTCGGTGGCATGCGCGGTATGACCTTCCTGCCAGTAGAATTCCAGCGTGCGCAGGAAGAGCCGCGTGCGCATTTCCCAGCGTACCACATTGCCCCATTGGTTGATGAGAACAGGCAGGTCGCGGTAGGACTTGATCCATTTGGAGTACATATAACCGATAATGGTCTCGGAGGTCGGCCGCACGACAAGCGGTTCTTCGAGTTTTTCACCTCCGCCGACAGTGACCACAGCCAATTCTGGCGAGAAACCTTCCACGTGCTCCTTTTCTTTTTCAAGGAACGACATGGGGATGAAAAGGGGAAAGGCGGCATTCACGTGCCCGGTAGCTTTGAACCTTCCATCCAATGCCTGCTGTATATTTTCCCAGAGCGCCCAGCCGTATGGTCTGACGACCATGCACCCGCGCACCGGGGCATAATCCGCCATTTCGGCGCGCTGGATGACCTGGTTGTACCATTCTGAATAATTCTCACTGCGTGTGGTTAGTTTCTCATTGCTCATGATCTTGTCCTGAATAATTAATATGAATTCGTATTGATAATTGATTTAAGTATTTCGAAGGCTGCATCCACATCCGGAACGATCTGGATCAATTCGCGTTCCTTCACTCCGATGTACCCGCCAAAAAGGTCGAAGAATTGGCTGATCGCACGCTGCCAATCCTGGCCGACCAGGATTAATGGGCGCGGCTTTTTTCCGTTGACAATAAGCTCATTCCACATTGCCGCCAGTTCAGTCAGGGTGCCCACGCCGCCGGACATCACCACCGCGGCATCACAATTGTCGATCAGGGTATACATCCTCTCGCGCAGGGTGGTATAGCTCCATTCTTCCATGACCCATTGGTTGGCTTTGGTATCGCGGTACTTTTCAATTTCGGTGCAGGTGACCCCGATGACATGACCACCAGCTTCACAGGCTCCGCGCGAGGCGGCTTCCATGATGCCGATATACCCGCCGGTCATCACTGTCCACCCCTGTGATCCCAACAGACCACCAAGATGCTGCGCATCCAGGTACGACTGATCGCCAGGCTTGGCGGAGGCTCCTCCAAAAATTGCCACCTTCATTTCGACTCCTCCTTTTCCGAGCGATCTGTGTCCCAGGTTCTGCCGTAATTCTTTTTCAGCTTTTCCAAAATGGCTTCTTCCAAATCGATTCCACTGACGCTGGACAATTGCAGCAGGTAAAGCGCGACATCCGCCAGCTCGGCCTGCAATTCACTGCGGTCCGCTTCCTTTTCACCCCACTGAAAATGCTCCAGTACCTCCGAGGCTTCCAGTACCAATGAAATGGCGAGGTTGCGCGGTGTTTGCTCGCGCAGGCTGCCCGCATCATACCAGCCCTTGGCGGTGACGAAGCGGTTCATTTCATCAGTTAATTGTTTGAGGTCCATGCTGGCCTTCTTTGATTGCTTTGATTGCGGTCTGAGCCGATCTCACCTGTTCAGGGTGCCAGCCGCTTTCACACGTCATGCGCTGCAAATGCTCCAGCACAGTTTTCCTGCTCTGTTCATCCAGAGAAAGGAAGGTTTTCACGATCCTTTGACCATCGCGGGAAAGGATGGCATCCCAAACATGCTCAAGAAAATCAGCCGAAGCGCTCAATTTTGATATCCACAATCAATGAACTCTAATATTACCATAGCATGAACTTTCACATTTTTTAAACGAGCCCGAAATAAAAAGCCGGACGGGAGGAAACCCGTCCAGCTTAACATATTCTTGGAAGATCATTCTTCCTTCTTGTTTTCCACTTCCTTGGCGCGGGCATCGATCACAAGCTGGGCAATGTGCGCAGGAACAACCTCGGTGTGGTCGAATTCCATGGTAAACACGCCGCGTCCGCCGGTGATGGAGCGCAGGGTGGTTGTATAGCGAAGCATTTCGGCAAGCGGCACCGTGGCCATGACCACCGAATGACCTTTTTGAGTTTCCATGCCCTGGATGCGCGCGCGGCGGGTGTTCAGGTCTCCCATTACGTCGCCCATGTTGGCTTCGGGTACGGTGATCTTGCAGAGCATGATCGGTTCGCGTAATACCGGTGAGGCGTCCTTTACTGCCAGTTTAAAGGCTTCACGACCGGCAACTTCAAAGGCAACCGGTTTTGAATCCACCGGGTGTTCCTTGCCGTCAAAGACGGATACATGCACACCGGAGACCGGATAGCCAGCGATGACGCCTTCCTTCATTACAGCCTGGATGCCTTTTTGAATGGAGGAGGAATAGGATTGGGAGATGGCGCCGCCGAAAACGTCCCAGGTGAAATCATAATCCTTTTCGGTCAAAGGCGAGACTTTCAGGTGGACTTCTCCGAACTGGCCGGAACCACCGGTTTGCTTCTTGTGGCGATACATGGCTGAGGCTGACTTGGTGATGGTTTCCTGGTAGGGAACCTTGGGTTCCTGGATGATGATACCCACCTGGAATTTGGTTTCGGCGCGGCGGATGGCAACGTCGATGTGCTGGTCACCCATGCCCTGTAAAATGGTCTGAAGGGTCGATGGTTCATTATGCCAGGTCAGCGTCATATCCTCTTCACAAAGCCTGGCCAGCGTGGAAGACATCTTGGTGGAATCCGCCTGGGTCTTGGGGAAGAGCGCCACCTGGTAGAGCGCCGTGGGATATTCCGGAATTGAGAGGGTCAACGGGTGACTCTTATCACACAACGTGTTGGAGGTGGATGTTTCAGATAATTTTGGAACGACACAGATATCACCGGCATGTATGGTCTTCACTGAGATCGATTCCTTGCCGCGCGGTACATTTACTGAGCCAAGGCGTTCTTCAACGCTTTTGGTCTGGTTCCAGACTCTCGCATCGGCGCTAATGCTGCCCGAATAAACGCGGAAGTAGGTTTGTTTTCCGACGAATGGATCGGCGGTGGTTTTCCATACGTAAATTGCCAGAGGACCGTCGTCCTTGGCATCGAGGATCTCTTCCCCGGACTTGCCCTGCGCGACCTGCTTGGGCGCATTGGTCGGGGAAGGCATGATGTCGATCACGGCATCCAGCAATTTGAAAACACCTGTTCCCGTCGATCCGGCAGCTACGAGCACTGGAACAAAGGAGGATGATCGCACGACAGCGGTGAGTCCTTTGATAACTTCTTCTTCAGTCAGGCTTCCACTTTCCAGGTATTTTTCGAGCAGGGAATCATCGCCTTCTGCGGCGGCTTCAACCAGTTTCATGCGGGCTTCTTCGGCTGCCGCTTTGTAATCAGCCGGGATTTCCTCTGCGGTTTTTCCAGTGCCTTTGTAAGCCTTCATAGAGAGAAGGTCGATTATCCCTTGAAATGCCTGTTTTTCTCCCCAGGGGAGCTGAATGGGGATCAGACGAATATCGGAATAATCTTCCACCGTTTTCAACGCCTTCTGGAAATTGGCGTTTTCGCGATCCATCTTGTTGACCACGAGAAAACGGGGCAGCTTGAATTTTGAACAATAATTCCACGCCAATTCGGTACCCACTTCGAGACCATTGACCGCGTCGATCATGAGGATCGCACCGTCGGACACGCGCATGGCGGAAATTTCCTCACCTACGAAATCCGTGTAGCCTGGTGTATCGAGGATATTGATCTTCGTATCACGGTATTCTACCGGAATGACTGAGGTGTAGAGAGAGATCGTACGGCGAACCTCCTCCTCGTCAAAATCCGAGGCGGTGGTGCCGTCCTCGATCTTCCCCATGCGGGTGGTGGCTCCAGTGTTAAAAAGAAATGCCTCACAAAGAATCGTCTTACCAGCACCTGAATGAGATGCCAGAACGATGTTACGGATTTTTTCGGTTGAGTACTCTTTCATGAAAGGGGGTCCTTCTTGTTATGAGATGAATTCAACCTGCTAATTTTAATAGACGATAGCTTTCTTGTCAAAGTGTAACGGTTAATCCCCTGAGTGCAAGGTATTATTATTAAAGAAAGAGTTAGTTGTACAATGTAGATTGGGAACAACCTGTATGAAAAATACGTCATTAAACGTGTGGCGGTTAATTCCAATTTTCATTCTTTCGCTGGTCAACCTTTCTCCCTCCTGGATCACAGGCTGGATCTATGATGGCGCCAACTTTCAAGAAAGTCCGTTGTCGCTCGATCATCGAACGTCCATTGAACCTTCATTGTCGGCATTCATCGATGGATCAAAATTATGTCTGATAAAAAATGAAGGACTGGTGGAAGTGTTCGAATGCGATGGTGATGAGAGCGAACCGCTATGGCAAAGCCCCGAAGAATGGGAAGTCCGGGAAGCATTCTTTTCTGACTTGAACCGCGACGGGCAAAAGGAGCTCACGTTGCTGGTGTGGCGTGCATTCCAACCCTGGCCGATCGATCGTGTTCTCCCCCGGGGAGGGAGGATTGACACTTTCCATGATGCCCATGACCGGAGCTGCCACATCATCCTTCTGGGCTTAAAGGATGGAACTTTTGTTGAGGTCTGGGCTGGTTCCGCCATGGCTGATCCACTACATGAGATATATGCCCTCGACCTGGATGGCGATGGCGTCGAGGAATTGGCAGGGTTGGAGTACGCATATGATGGCAGCGAATATGATTCTTCGCTGGTGGTATGGGAATGGAACGGTTTTGGATTCAGATTGGGAGACCGCGCGCCGGGTTCATATTCAATCCTTCAACCTGTGCTGAATCAGCACAACATCCTGCTGTTAGTCCAATAGAAATGAGGAGGTAAGAATGAAAGGTAAGAAAATATTTACGATAATATCCATATTGACCGCAAGCTTGATCCTTCTGACAGCGTGTCAACTCCCTTTCAACCTTTTGGACAAGATCACTGGTACAAGCCAACCTGCGACAGAAGTCACTGCTGCAGAGACTGAACCTGGGGTCACCCCACTGCCGGCGGCAGATTTCTACGGAAAACCATTTGCCGATTACGTCCTCAGCAGCTATACAATCCCTGAGAAATTTACCGGCGGCTACACCCTGCCGTTGACCAAGGACCAGGTGAGGGGTTTGGATGAACTTGATCTTTCTGACGGACAATTGGAAGGCCTGCTAAACAACGGGTTTGTCGTCAAACCTGCGCAAACCGATCCCAACCGCAGGTATAACGAGTTCTATCAGGCGTATGAGTCCGTTCGTTATGACTCCACCCCGATTTTTGTCACCACCGACTCGGTTTTTCACATCTATCACCTGGTGTTCGACAAAATGCTGCGCGATCTGGAACGAAATGCATTTATCGCCACAATCAAGGAATTAACCACGTCGATGGTGAATTCTTCCGCAGCACAGTATGAGTTGCTCAAGGGTACGGATATGGAAAATGCCGCCCTGCGCAATACGGCTTATTTCACCGTTCCGGCCTTGATCCTTAAGCTCCCGGTCACCGTTCCAGCGGAAGTTCTCTCGCTGGCGGAGGAAGAACTGGCGCTGATCAATGGTGAATCCGGCAACCTTGCTTCGCCGATCTGGAATACCGGCAGCCAGGCAGCCGACGATGTATACCTGGAAGATTATTCCCAATACATTCCGCGCGGTCATTATACAAGAGATGACGACCTGAAGGCATATTTCAAAGCCATGATGTGGTACGGGCGTATGACCTTCCGTCTGAAAGACCCCGTGGAAACCCAGCGCGCGTTACTGGTGGTGCAGGCCATGCGCACGGCTCAAACCGAATCCGGAAAATCCGCCCTGGAGCTGTGGCAGGATATTTATGACCCAACGGTATTCATCGTGGGAAAAGCCGACGATCTTTCAATTTACGAATACGGTAAACTTTCCGACGAAATCTTTGGAATAACACCCGACCTGCGGTCTTTTGCCGACCCAACCCTGGCGGCGAAATTCAAAGAAGCCGCCAAGAAACTGCCACCGCCGCAGATAAATTCCATGTGGGTCTGGATCTGGCAGGACCGCGATGACGCCACTCAGGGTTTTCGATTCATGGGACAACGCTTCACGCTGGATCAATTTGTGTTTGGCGAATTAATGTGGCGCAAGGTGGGCACGCTCGACAACCCCAGAGACCTCCCCAAAAGCCTGGATCTGCTTTCAGCCATGGGATCGGAGGAAGCCTACAACCTACTGAGCGAAGCCGGTGAAACACAATATGAGAATTATGATTCCCAGATGACCAAGGTGAGGGAGCAGGTGGCCGGGTTTGGATTGGATTCATGGACGCAGAACCTGTATTGGTCGTGGCTGTATGCCCTCCAACCCGTTTTTGCCGTCAAGGGAGAACAATACCCGGCTTTCATGCAAACCCAGGCCTGGCTGCGGAAGGATATGCAGACCGCGCTAAGTTCGTGGACAGAATTGAAGCATGACACCATCCTCTATGCAAAGCAGGTCATGGCTGAAATGGGCGGTGGACCGAACGAAGAGGTTCCCCATGGCTACGTTGAACCCAACGTGGAAGCCTGGGCACGCCTGCTGGCTTTGACCAATATGACCCAAACCGGACTTTCCAACCGCGGGCTGTTGGACAAAGTCAGTATCGGTTTTGAGAACCTGAGCGATGAATTACAGTTCTTACTGGATGTTTCTCAAAGGGAATTGGCTGGACAAACCCTCACAGACGATGAATACTGGCGCATCCAATACTTCGGCGGCTGGTTAGAATCGATGACTTTGGCCGCAGCCGATCCGGCTGATCCGATGCAGGGAGGTGGAGATTTGCAGGACCAGAAATCCGCCCTGGTTGCCGATGTGGCAACGGGCATCGGTCGTGTGCTGGAAGAAGGCGTTGGATACCCGGCCGTTATTTATGTCGTTACGCCGACTGAACCTTTCACCGTGGCGGTGGGCGCTGTGTATACTTACTATGAATTTCCGGTTCCGCAGGATGAGCGTATGACGGATGAAGATTGGTGGGCTGTATTGGATTCAGGTAATGTCCCGCTTGCCCCGGATTGGACATCCTCATTTATCATTCCGTGAAAACCATAAAGTTCCATTGGCAGGGAGCGCTGATTGCAGCGCTCCTTGCTCTATGCGGTTGTTCTTCAATACCGAACACCTCAACGCTTTTATTGGGCGGCGATGTATTTCTGGCGCGTGAAGGTGAACCTTTATATTCAGGCGACATTAATCCCTGGGGGGACTTTCTTGCGATTCGCAGGACCATGGATGACAGCTTTTTTGCAGTAAATCTTGAATCGCCTCTGGGAAATCTGCGCGAGGACTTGGATGCGGAATCTCTTGCGATGAATTTGTGCGCTCCGAGCGGGTCTGTTAAAGTGTTGACTGACGCGGCTGTTAACCTGGTCACGACGGCGAACAATCACTTACAGGATTGTGCAAATTCGGGAGAGAATTCAGCAGCGATTCTCGATGCAGCCGGGATCGCTCAAGCCGGCGGGCAGGGGGAGATTCTTTATAAGAAAATTTCCGGGCGCAAGGCTGCTTTTATCACCCTCAATGATTATTCGGCACCTTATGAACTTGATTCGATCTTGTCGCAGGTCAAACTTGCCGACCAAAACAGTCAACTGGTGGTGGTTTCTGTGCACTGGGGGCAGGAATACCAGGTGAATCCCACCACCCACCAAAAGGAACTGGCCGGGCAACTGGTGAATGCCGGCGCGGATATCGTGTGGGGACATCACCCGCATGTGCTGCAGCCGGTAGAATGGATCCGGTCAACAGAAGATGGGCACAAGGCGCTGGTGATGTATTCGTTCGGGAACTTAATTTCCGATCAATGGATGCTGCCGGACGCTCTGCGGAGTGTGGTGGTCAGCATCGAATTTGACCAGGAAGGAATCAGGAAGATTATGCTGATCCCGGTGGAAATGGATTTTTCAAGCAGAAGCCTGCGTATCGTGAATAATGCCGAGGATATCCAATGGTGGAGTGACGGGCTGAATCTCGATGAATCGGAAAAAGGGTATCCCGATATTGGATTTTGGAATTCGAAGGGGGATTAATCCGCCTGCTTGTGCAGCAGTTTTTCCATGCGCCAGGAGGGTTCTTTGACCGTGTGCCATTTACCCAAATGGTCCACATAAGACCAGACGCCCGGTTCTTCGGCGACGATTTGGTATCCCAATTTTTTGTACAAGCGGATGGCTTCGGTATTTTCCCGGGCGACATTCAACGTCAGGCGGGTGAAGCTTTTGGACAGCAGGTAGTCTTCTACAATGCCCAGCATCCGTGTACCGATCCCCAGGCTGCGGTAGGCGGGTTTCATGCGGAAGGAGTAGAAATAGGCACGATTCCATCCGTCCGCCAGTTCAGGGCGATCGCAATCCAATTGGAGGAAGAGCTGACCGATGATGCCTTTGGGTGGCAATTCAGCAACCCAGGCCATGGCTGTTCCGTTTAAAACGCGTTTATATACGTTGAGAAAGACGTTGCGGAAGTGAAGGTATTCGCCATCCCATTCCAGTGCAGGTAAATCCGCTTTTTTCAAAGTGCGGATGACGACTTTCTCTGCCATTTCAGAAGGGAGATGTTCGATGATGGATTCAGCCATTGTGCGTTTTCAATAACTTTTCAAGGAATTCCAGCTCGTCTGTTTCCGAGTTGATCTCCCCATCCAGCCAGGCTTCGCGAAGCTGGGCGAGTATTTTGCTGTACAGCGGACCCGGTGGAATCCCTTTTTCCCGCAGGGAATTGCCGTCGAGATGGGGTGTAATTTGGCGCCATGTGGAAGCGTAAAGCTCGAACTTTTTCTTTAATTCATCATCGGTGGTCAAACAAAACAGTGCAAAAATTCCGAGGATGGGCACATTATCACACTCAGCCGTAAACTGGCTGGGCGGTAGACGCTTGAGAAAATCCGGTCGATTCAGAGCGCTGCCACTTTTTTCAAGGATTTCCAAAATCTGGTTCGAGAGGCGCAGACGTTTTCCAATCTCGCTGCCGGCAGGAGCAGGGAGGGAAATGAGCCAGACCAGGTATGCCAGGATCAATCGGGTCGGGGTATTCCCTGTCATGGCGGGAAGATTCCACTCGGGATAGTCATAATAATTCAGCGCGGTGGAAAGGGGTTTTTCCATGCCCGTGTCCCATTTGAGTTTTGGGTGAATGAATTCGAGGAGGTCAAGCTCCTCCAGGCGACGTAAAATGACGATGGGATCAGGTTCGTTGAAAATCAGATCGAATTCGTGGCGGATGCGTTCGCCGCTCAATTGTTTGAGCAGTTCCCTGGCTTCGCTCATCAATTGCCTGGTTCGTTTTTCGATCTGGAATTGAAAACGCTGTTCAAAACGCACCGCGCGCAGCAGACGGGTGGGATCGTCGACAAAGGAAAGGGAATGCAATACTCGCACCTGTTTCTTTTCCAGGTCGGCCAGCCCGCCCCAATAATCGTACAATTCTCCATAATGATGCCCGTCCAATCGCAGCGCGAGCGTGTTGATGGTGAAATCCCGCCGGTGAAGATCGAGTTTAATGCTGGAGCGTTCCACGGTAGGCAGGGCGCTGGGGTGATCGTAAAATTCCGTGCGGGCGCTGATAAAATCGAGCGTATCCGGCAGGTCTGTTTTTGACCGCTTGGAGTATCCGAGGTGCGCCTGCAGAGATGACCAGATCGGTTCGATCTGCCACTTGGCTGTGCCAAAACGGCGGTGGCTGACGACCCTACCGCCAAACTTATGCGACAACGAGTGGGCAAACGCGATGGCATCACCCTCGACTACCACATCAAAATCAATGGAGGGGCGTTCCAGGATCAAATCCCTCACAAATCCACCGACGATATAGATCGCCTGATGTTCCTCGCCTGAAAATCCGGCGATCATTTTCAATAGCGACAGACGGGAAGGAGGCAAGGCTTTATCCAGCATCGCCGCATAATTCTTTTGCCCGGCGATCGCCCCGGAGTAACCCGGAAGTGTTTTCAACAGGTCGGTGCGGGTGACAATACCGATGATCCTGCCTGAATCAGGCTCAACCACCGGAATCTGCCCCCAGCCTGTGGCTGCCATCAATTGGTGAAGCTGATCGATGGTGTCACTGCTTTTTAAAGTATATTCACCGGCATCCATCAGGCTCCCGGCGTTGAGATTTAATTTGTGGCTCATGGCGCGGTCGACCGCGCGACGGGTGAGCAGGCCAACGACCCTGTCCTCCTCGACCACCGGATAACCTTCGTAACCATAACGCTGCATCAGCCTGGCTGCCTCGGTCATCGAGGTGGCGGGGGAGATCAAATGCGGTCTGCGGGACATGATCTTGCCAACAGTTAAGGGCGGCTTGATCGATTTGCCCAGTTCTTCGACCAGTTGATTGGTCAAATCAGAAAGCAAGGTCTGGCTCTCGTCTGCGGCGCTGATCTGAATGAGAGCTGCCGCGGCTCTTTCATGCCCGCCGCCGCCGAAATGATGGGCGATGCGCGCCACGTTGATCTGATCCGAGGTGGAACGCGCCACCAGCCGGATGCCTTCAGGAGTACGCACCAGCAGAAATAATGCATCGGGATCGAGCAGGTCGCGTAATTTGTGGGCGATGCTCGAAATTTCTTCGTTCAAATCCAGCGCCATTGCTGATGAAACGATGATGTGCTTGCCATGGATGGACAGTGACTTCGCATTTTCAAGAAGACGATCCGCCAGTTTGCGCTGATCTTCGGAGAGAGAAGGATTGAGATAATCGGCGGCAATGCGGAGACTGGCGCCCTTTTCAAGCAGGTAAGCCGCCGCTTTGACGTCGCGCACGGTGGTAGAGGCGTAGGTTAACGACCCGGTATCCTCGTATATTCCCAGCAGCAGAAGGGTGGACTGGATCATGCCCAGCGGCCGGTTTTGTTCGCGCATCAAATCGACCAGGATGGTGGTGGTGGCGCCGACCTTGGAAAAACGGCAATTCCACTCCGGCGGCAATTCTTTCTTTGCATCGTGATGATCGATGACACTGATCTTTGTTTTAGTGTTGATACCTTTCAAGGTTACCAGTGATTGTGTATCTACCAGGGTTACTCCGGCGATCGATTCGGCGCCCAGGTCGCGCGCTTCGACAAAAGGAAAATCCATCCCATAGATATTCAGGAATTCGCGCACGTTGCGATTGACACGGTTGGGAAGAACAGGGATGATCTTTTCATCGATCAGGTGGATGCAATACAGGGATGCCAGCGCATCGAAATCCGCCTGTTCGTGGGTGAGGGCAACTTCCATAAAGTAATTGTAGCATTAAGGAAAATCGACACATACATGAGGTACAGAATATGCAGTTTCGATTTACAATTGGAAATTATGAAGCTGAGCCAACAGGAACGGTTACGCTATCAAAAACAGCTCCTTCTCCCCGAAATTGGGGAAGAGGGACAGTTGAAATTGAGGAATTCATCCGTCCTGGTGGTGGGCGCCGGTGGATTGGGGTCGCCGGTTCTTCTCTACCTGGCTGCCGCCGGAGTGGGACGTATTGGCATTGTAGATGGCGACCGGCTGGACCTTTCTAACCTTCAGCGCCAGGTGCTGCACGATACCCTGGCGGTGGGAAAGTTGAAGGTGGAATCGGCTGCCAGGCGATTGCATGCATTGAATCCGGAGATCGAGATCGATATCCACCCGGAAACCTTTTCGGAATCCAGTGCGGAGGATCTCGCTGCAGGGTGTCAGTGCGTAGTGGATTGCACCGACAACCTGGAAACACGCTTTCAGATCAATTCGGTTTGCGTAAAATTGGGTATTCCTTTTGTTTTCGGAGCAATTTATCGTTACGAAGGACAGGTCTCCGTTTTTGATGCCCGCCGCGGTCCATGCCTGAGATGCATGTATCCAGTGATCCCATCCGGTACTGCGGTGCCTGATCCCAAGGTTAACGGGCTCCTGGGTACGGTTCCGGGGGTGATCGGCATGCTGCAGGCTACCGAGGTGTTAAAATTGCTCTTGAATATTGGGGAACCATTGACTGGCAGGTTGCTCCTCTTCGATGCCCTGACCGGAACGTTCAAAACCGTGCGGATTGCAAAAAAGGCAGATTGCCCGGTTTGCGGCAGTGGATCTTGAAATTCAAGGATCACTTTTTCATTAGGACAGTGTATTTATGAGTGAGAATTCAAAGAAAGTATTACTGGCTGTTTTGGCGCATCCTGATGATGAAACCTTTGGGATGGGCGGGACTTTGGCGCATTACTCGAGATTAGGGGTGGAAGTTCACCTGGTGTGCGCCACGAGAGGTGAAGCCGGAGATGTGTCTTCGGAATTCATGAAGGGTTTCGATTCGGTGGGCGATCTGCGGGAAAGCGAGCTGCGCTGCGCTGCCGGTTACCTGGGACTGGCTGGCGTACATATGCTGGGATATCGCGATTCAGGCATGGCGGGCTCGCCGGACAATCATCACCCCCAGGCACTCGCTGCCCAGGATATTCACAAGGTTGCAGGGGATGTGGTGCACTACATTCGGCTGTTGAAACCGCAGGTGGTCATCACCTTTGATCCCATCGGCGGGTACATGCATCCCGACCATATCGCCATCCACCGCGCCGCGCAAATGGCGTTCTTTGCGGCTGGCGATGCGGCTCTATATTCCGATGACCTGAAACCGTATCAAGCTAAGAAATTGTATTACAACACCTTCCCGCGTGGTTTTCTGCGCGCGGCGTTGTGGTGGATGAAGGTGATCGGAAAGGACCCTCATAAATTCGGACGCAACCAGGATATCGACCTGGTGCCCATCGCCCAAGCCAGGTTTCCGGTCAACGCTGTGGTCGATTACCGCAATGTTCTTGATGAGAAAAATAATGCCACGGCCTGCCATGCCAGCCAGGGAGGCGGCAGAATCACCATGGGAATCATGGGAGAGTTCCGCAGGTTGTTTGGCATCAGCGACCAGTACATGCGCGCTTACCCGCCACCAGGTAAACGGCGCGAGAAAGATCTGTTCGAGGGAATGTAGAAGAAAATATTACCGCTCAGTTTTTACTGAGCGGTTTTCTTAAGGAATGTTGATTTGAACCAACTGCTCACAGCCCGATAAACAGGACACCGGTCATAAACAGCGGAGAATGCCACCAGTCCGCCTGCGATGAGTAAAAGGATGGACCAATCGTAGTATGCGCCGATCAGTACTATGGCAGTTCCAGCGATCAGGCGGATGATGCGGCTGAAAATCGGCACACCCGCTTTTTGTTCCACCTTGCCTTCAGCGAGATCATTGAAGATTTTATCGATGTTCGCAGGGGATTGGAAACCTGTTTTTCGAAATACCAGTTCGCCGCCTGAATATCCCAAAATGGTGGGGATTGCCATGATCTTCAATGAGGTAGCTATTTCGGGATCTTTATCTACATCGATCTTCAATAGATCGACCTTGTCCTGAAACCTACCAGCCGTGGTCGTTAACGGCGCAGCCATGGCCTTGCACGGCGTGCACCATGCAGCCGAAAATTCGACCACCAATGGGCGGGTTTGCCCGTCAATTTTTTGGTTGTAAGTTTGCGTGTTCATGGATGCATAAGAATGCAGGGCTGCATTCTCCCTGCATTTTTTTTACAAAATCACTTTGATTTCTTCGTTTGGAATCTTAACAGGGCATAGATCGGGCAAAAACCGACAGCACCGGTTAAGAGCAGCAACCCACCGACGATCTTGAAAACCAACCCAAGCGTTCCACTGATAACACCCCCAAAACCAACCACCAATAATGCGATCCCGAGTACGGCACGGATGATGCGGTCTGTATTTGATTCGTTTGTTTTCATGAAATCCTCCTGTATTTACTTTCTATTAAGTTAGATGTTGACTGTCCGTGAAAGTGACATCAGGAGGTGGCGCATCAGATCATTATTTTATTGCCGCAGAAATCGCAGGAAATGGAATCCATGCCGCGCAGTACGGGTTTGGTGATGGCACCACCGCAATTTGGGCATTGGGTCGGGGCAGATCGGGCGCGCTCCACTGCCGCCTGGTCAATGGCAATGGCACGGTCGTTTTCCAGTTCTCGGTTTTTTACCCGGGTGATCAATTGTTGCCAGGTATTGCAATCCTGGCCGTCCAGGTGAAGTTTGGCATCCCTGGCAAAGACACCGGATTCCAGTTTGAGTTCGATCCAGTCCTCGTTCTTGAACAATCCTTGTTTAGTGGCTTTGATTTCCGCGATACTGAAAACGGGAATCTCAAATTGGATCTGCTGCACCTTTTGGCGTTCCGTAGTGACAAAGAGCACCTTCTTGGTGGCAATCTCTTCACGCTGCTCAAAGATGAGGCGCTGGTCGGTAAGGAAGAGGATCCCGTCCGGGTCTTCCCTGTCTTCTTTTTGATCGCGTGTCCACACCGCTTTTACCGCCCGCACCACGGACTCGCCTGGCAGAAAGCCAAAACTGGCAGATTCACTCCAATCCAATGTCTTTTCGATCAGGGATAATTGACTCTGAATTGCAGAAACTTCCGTATCGATGCCCGCGAACATTTCACGTGCGGATCGTTCAGCGGCGGTAATTTTCGTTTCAAATGAATTCAGCTCGTTTTTGAGTGAATTGACGGTGATTTGGGAAGTCGATCCCAGGCTTAAAGCAGAAACCCGGCTTTCCAGGGGGCGGAGATAGGTTTGCAGGTTGTTGGCTTCAAAAGTGATGTGGCTTTGAATTCCTCCGCGGCGCAACACCCACTGTTTCTGAATTTCCAGGGTGTGCGGTTCCATTATCTTGTCAAAAGCGTAATTACGTTCCCTGATCTTCTGCACCCGCATGGGCAACCCTGAGATCGCATTATCCAATTCGGAGAAGTCGTTGCGGATCTCGTTGAGCTTCGCTTTTTCAATGAGCGAATTGAGGTCAGTGCGTGCAGATGCAATATCCTGTTTCAACTGTTCAGCGGGAGTAAGAGGGGCGGCTGGCATTTTTTTCTCCTGTTATTGGTAGATCAACCAATCTCAATTTACCCAAATTAAAGCATGAATTCACAAACGAGGTTGATCCAGCCGGTAGAGAATGTGCGATTATCTGGATAATTTTGGCACCGGAATTAATGGTTAACCAGGTTCGATAAAAGGCGTTCCATCAGTTGCGAAAGACTGGCCCGGTTGAAATGCTGCGCCACGTACTCGCGCCCGTTGCTTCCCATTTGACTGCCTTCACGGGAATGGGTAGAAAGATGCATGACTGCATCCGCCAATGCCCGGGCGTTGCCCGGCGGGACGAATATGCCGGCGCGGGCGGTTTCGATCACTTCGCGGATCACGCCGTCGATGGCGCAAACCACCGGCCTTCCGGCGGCCATGTAATCGAATACCTTGTTGGGGTAGGTGGTCTTGTACATTTCCACCGGTTTCAGGATGGCGATACAGGCATCCGCGGCAGCCAGAACACCGCTCATTTCTTCCTTGGCAACCGGCGGCAGGAAGAACACATTGGTCAACCCCATATCCTGCGACAGTTTTTGGAGGTTGGCTTTCTCCTTGCCGTCACCGACCAGCACATACATGATTCGCGGATCAGATGAACAGATCGATGCGGCGGCTAATACCACTTCCAGGTCATTGGAAACTCCATGCGCCCCGGCGTAGAGGGCAATGAACTTTTTCTGCAGGTGGTGTGCTTGTCGAAATTGCCCGCCATCATTTGCAGGATCGAACATCTCCGGGTCGACCCCATTGGGGACCAGCTGAATAATTCTGCCGCCTCTATCTTCGATATGTTTAATAAATCCCGGCGAATTCACCACCAGCAGATCGGCGTGGCGGTATAAGAATCTCTCCAACCAGTTGGACAGGCGGATCAACAGGGGATTTTTGAGCACATTCATGACAATGGCGAACGCCGGCCACAGGTCACGCACTTCGAACAAGAATTTCACACCCTTCAGCCTGGCCAGCAACCAGGCGGTCCAGCCCTGGAAGATCGGCGGTGAAGTACCCCAAATTACGTCGACGTTCTTCACCCCCAGGCCGACAAAAAATGAAGAGAACATGAAACTGAAAAAACTAAGCAGGCGGTGGAAAAAACTGCGGTGCAAAGCGGGGTAAGTATAGGTGCGTAAAATCTGCAACCCGGGTTCGGGTTCTTCCCGGCTGAGCCAGCGGGAATTCCCAATATCCGTTTTGCCGGTCAGGTAGCTGACAGGGCTGGTAATGACGGTCACGCGGTGACCGTGCTTCACAAACGAGCGCGCCATTTCGTAATGCCGCGTCCCGCCGGGTTCATTGAGCGCGGCAAAAGCCTGGTGAATGAGGAGAATATGCATGGAGCGACCGCTTTCAAACTGATTCATGAATTAATTTCCATTCAGTGGTGATTTGGAGCGAACCGGCGGTATGAAAGGAGAGCGAGTACGAAAGCGCGGCATGTTTTTCTGCGTACGTATTCGATTCCCAACCCAGGATGGGATCCTGGCGCGCGCCGAGCAGGGTTTTTCCACCGCGGATCAGAGCGATATCCCTTGGCGTTATTGATGTACCATCTTGTGGTTTGACCGCCTGTACGCGGATTAAGATATTTCGATCTTCCTTACTGAGAAGAAGGTTCCCGTTTTCAATTTTCCACTGCCAATCCGGCAGCAGCCAGTGCAGGGTAAAAGTATTTTCGCGGAGGTCGGCCTTGAGGGGATCCAACAGATCGGTCACCAGGAAACCGGAGTTGGGAATCAGTTCCAATGAACGCTTGTGCGCATAGCCTATTTTTCTATAACCATCATGCATGGCGCAGATGCGGTTTGGATCCGCAGCTGCTTCCCAGACTGCATTGGCGTGATCCAACCACAGGAAACGGCTGACGCGCGTCATTTGATCGCGCCCGTCGATTGTGATCGTATTGTGCACCCGCGTGGAATCCAAAGCGTTTTGCCATGGCGGAGGATCATTATAGGAAAAGGTTCCAGCGTCGCACGCGATATTGATGCCGTCCCACCAGAGGTCGACATGCAGTTGGTCGGCGTGAGCCGGTCGTCCATGGAATTCCACACCGCGCAGCGATCCCCAAGTGGAACCTTGCTGCACCTTGTGCACTGCGGGTGAACTTGTCTGGGAGAACGGGGTGTTCAAGGTTGAAGGCGCGAGACCCAGCCAGGCTGCCAATGCATCCCACTCGCCCGCAGGAAGGCAGGGCGCTCCCAGGAAAGCCAATGATGCCGCCTGTGCAGTGGGACGATAATCGCGATAATCAGCGCAGCCCAACGAAAGGAGCAACGATCCGTCGTTGTGACCCAAGTTAGGCAGTTTGCCGCTGGTGGAATCCATTTGGGCGATCAGCCAGCGTGTCGCCGCAGCCAGCTGCTGCCTTACTTTTTCCGGCAGCATGCAGTCTTTCCTCCGCAGGTGGGCATCATAGAGCAGGGAGAGCTGCAGCATCATGCGGTGGTAATTCGCGCTGTGCTGTGAATATGTACCATCTTTCTCAATCTGTTTCAACAGGGAGCGTTCAAATTCACTTTCACCTTTCCTGCAGAGTCTTGTCGCTCCTGGTGATATGGTTTGCAGAAAATCTCCTGCAAATACCAACCCCAGGGCTTCGCTGAGGATATGATTGTTGTTCTGCGACCGGGCATAGCCGAGAGTGGGCAGAATGCGCTTGGCATGCTGCCAAATCGATCGAGTAATTAAATTCACCCGTTCCGGGGTGGTGGCGGTCGAGTCCTTTACTGCTCCCAGGGATATGATCCAGGCGATCAATCGCAGAGCCACCTCCTGCGCCGAAGCCCAATTGGGTCCGCAATTCACCGGGTTGGAAGATATGAACTCTTCCACTTTGGTCCAGTAGAATTCAGCCAGGTTCTCTTTTTGGGTGGCCGAATATGCGTGTGCCAGGTCAACCGCCCAACTGAAGCGGGCGGGTTCCCAGACGAGCTTGATGTCGATATTATTGATAGAGTTAGTGTATTCGGTCCAGTGATTCAACTGGTGCAGCGG
>DAOUGM010000036.1:0-40101 GCA_034428895.1 Anaerolineaceae bacterium | reverse complement strand
TCGATCAGTTCGACGTCGATTCCCACCGTGGAAAGCATATCCACGGCCTGGCGCGCAATGCGCACCGTCGCGCCGTAAGTGACCAGGGTGACATCTTTGCCGGGGAGTAAAACCTCCGGGACGCCCAGGGGCAGGGTAAACTCGCCTATATTATCGGGCATGCGCTCCTTAAGGCGGTAACCGTTGAGCACTTCGACCACCAGCGCCGGGTCGTCGGATTTGAGAAGAGTGTTGTAAAACCCCGCCGCCTGCGTCATGTCGCGCGGCACCAGCACGTGCATTCCGCGCACCAGGTTGATGATGCCCGCCATGGGCGACCCGGAATGGAAGATGCCTTCCAGACGGTGACCGCGGGTGCGGATGATGACAGGCGACTGCTGCGCGCCGGCGGTGCGCCAGCGCAGGTTGGACAGGTCGTCCGCCATGATTTGCAGGGCGTAGAGCAGATAATCCAGGTACTGGATCTCGGCAATGGGGCGCAGTCCGCGCAGCGCCAGCCCGATGGCCTGACCCAGGATGGTGGCTTCTCGTATGCCGGTATCTGTGACGCGCAGCTCACCGTATTTTTCCTGCATGCCGCGGAAGCCCTGGTTGACGTCGCCCAGTTTGCCCACATCTTCACCAAATGCCACCAAGCGCGGTTCGCGAGCCAGGGCAGCATCGAAGGCGGCGTTGATCACCTCGAATCCCATCACGGTGGGGGAGGAATCACTGTACTTGACGGGAACGATCGGCACCTTAAAGGGAGACGACGAGGATGAAGAGTAAAGGAAGGAATTGTAATATTCCCGGCGGTCTTTTTCGAGAGTAGAAAGAAGCTGCGCCAGTTGAGCCCTGGCGGGCGACGCGCTATTGCGCGTAGCCACAAGAATAGAATGTCCCGTTGAGGCGATGTCACGGAAAGTCGGTTCGGTGGCGGAGAGCAGGGCATCGCGGGCAGCCGCAGCCTGCGAACCGGCAGGGGCAGGGATGTCGGCAAACAGCCATAGTGCCTGGTCGCGCAATTTTAGAATGGGAGCCTGGAACGCCTGCCAGGAATTGCGGCGGGCGGTTTCCACGGCTGCCTTGTCCTCCGCTTCCCAGGCGTCGATCTCGGAGGCGGCAGCGACCTTGTTGTCAATCATCCACTTGCGCATGCGCGTGATGCAGTCGCGCTCGGCTTCCCACGCCAGACGTTCCGCGGACTTGTAGCGTTCCTGCGAGCCGGAGGTCGAGTGCCCTAGGGGTTGGGTGGCTTCAGAGACGTGCACCAGGGAGGGAATGTGGAACTTGCGCGCCTGCTCCGCCGCTTCCTGATATGTTGAAAGCAGCTTGGTGTAATCCCAGGCTTCCACAGAATAGAGGTTGAAACCGCGGTCGCATTCTTCATCCGGGCAAGGCAGGCGTTCAAAGCCTTTCAGGATGGAGTAGATGTTCTCCTTGACCATCTGGAATTCGTTGGGCACCGAAATGCCATAACCGTCATCGTAGACCGTGATCACTGCGGGGGCGTGCAGCACGCCGATGGCGTTCACCGCCTCCCAAAATACGCCTTCAGCGGTGGAGGCATTGCCGATGGTTGCCCAGGTCACCTCATTGCCGTTGCGGGAGAATTTCGTGAAAGGTTTCAGCGTTTCCAGGTTGCGGTACAACACCGAAGCGTAAGCCAGGCCCACGGTGCGCGGCATTTGCGCGCCCGTCGGCGCCATGTCTGCGGCGGTATTGTACATGGCGGTTTGGTCGAGCCAGTGGCCATCCTTATCGAGCAGCACTGAGGAGAAATGACCGGGCATGTTGCGCCCACCGGAGTGCGGCTCGACCGCAGGATCTGCATGCGCGTAGAGTTCGGAGAAGAATTGCTCTAGGGTCAGCAGATCGAGCTTCATCAACCATGTCTGGTCGCGGTAATACCCTGAGCGCCAGTCACCTTTTTGAAAGGCATGCGCGATGGCGAGCTGCGGCACTTCCTTGCCGTCGCCGAAAATGCCAAATTTGGCTTTACCGGTCAGCACCTCGCGCCGACCGATAATGGATGCCTGCCGGGAACGGTAAGCCAGGCGGTAATCATTAACAATCTCCTCTGCCGGGAGCGGTAAAGATTTTTTGGATTGGGTAGCACTGGTCATATTTCACCCCATTTAGGACAAATTTTATCTTATTATACCTTGAAGCAGTAAGTAATTGCAAGCGTAGCATGCCCAAGCAATCAATAAAAGGAAAGCATGATGTTCATAAAAGATGAAACGGCCTGCTGCGATTAACAGGAGGCCGTTCGAAGTCTTTGAGTGGAAATTTCACCCGGTTTCTATCGAGTTATGCCTCCAGTTCCTTCGGTTCACCGGCGAGGATGCGCGCGACGCGGCGGCAGTAGGTGGTATTACGGCCGTTGCAGTACCCGGTAAACAAGTTAGGGTAGGTGTGGGCAAAGTAGCTGCCGGAGGAATCTCCCACCACGTGGAGACCTTCAAAGGGTACGTTGTCCGCATCCATGGGGCGCATCTCGTCGTTGATGCGGATGCCATCCATGGTGGTGAGCATCATGCCCGTGCAGCGAATGCCGTAATACGGCGGGGATTTAAGCGGCAGCATTCGGTAGGCATCCTTGTAAAAGTCCTCATCCTCGCCCTTGTTCGCCAGCTCATTGTAACGTGCGGCGGTTGCGGCAAAGGTCTTTTCGGGAATATTGAGTTTCTTTGCCAGTTCCTCAAAAGTGTCCGCTTGCTGCAGGTGACCGCTCTCGAGCCATCCTTTGACAGAATTTTCAGCGTTGGTCTTGATCACGGCCATATCGGTTCCGGTGCGGTCATTGGGGCTGCCGTTGGGGAAGGGGAAGATACGCGAGCAGCCGACCGTCTGGAATTGCTGGATCTGGTCAAAATAGGTGGAATCAAATACACAGACATAGCACTTGCCGGGCTGCTTGGCTGCCGCGTGAACGATAAAGTCATAAGGAATGGATTCGTTGGTAAAACGTTCACCCAGCAGATTGACTTTCAGCCAGGGCTGAGAACCCCACCAGAAGAGCGTTGGTTTGGTCATGGTTTCAGTGGTTTCGTTGGGTAGAAGCCCCATGCGGTCAAAGATCATGCTGGTATGCACTTCATCCATCGCGGCACCCATCCACAGGCAGGCCTTAATGCCGTCACCTGTGCAGGGACCGGGCGCCGGTTTGGCCATGACCATCACGTCCTGGGGCTGGAGCGCATTGAGCATGTCCGGGCTGCCTTCGTAGCCACCGGTGGCGAGAATAATCCCCTTCTTTCCCACAAAGCGGGTGTATTTTCCTTCCTTGTTCTGGGCAATGGCCGCAGTAACCTTTTTGCCTTCATGCTCAAATTTGATAAATGGAGTCTCGAAGTAATATTTGCCGCCCAACTCTTCGATGTACCCCTGCATGATCGAAGCACCAGTTACGCCTTCGTCGAAATCACCACTGTGACCGGTGGGGAATTTTGGATAGGTAGTGGGAGTGAAATCAGGTTCGTAACCACCCTCGTAATAGAATCTCGCTCCGCGGCTGATCAGCAATTCTCCGATCCAGTCAATGGCTGCACCGCTCTCCTTTAACCAGATTTTGGGCAGCCGGGAATCGATGCGATTGGCGCTGTACATCTGGTGATAGTGGAGGATGGTTGCTGCATCCAACTTAGCCTTTTCCTCCAACTGCCACTTGGATCCGATGGAACCCCAGTCGTTGCGCAAAGTGGCGACCATGGCGTTTTTCTCAAGGATGACGACTTTTAGTTTTTTCTCAAGGCAGGATGCTGCTGCGTACGCACCTCCAGTTCCGGCACCGATGACGATCACGTCACTTTCAACGGTCTCCGAAATGTCCTTGATCTCGGGCTCCTTACCCAGCCAGTCCTTGGGGGCGGCGGCCACCTCCGCAGCAGACGAAGCCGGTTGTGCGGTTTCAACCAACTTGGGGGCACAGCCTGCCAGAACACCGGCGCCGGTGGCAAGGGCCATGCCTTTCATGAAGTTACGACGCGCAATATCAATTTTCCTGGACTTTTTCATTGCACAGCTCCTCCTTCTAATTAAGCAATTAAAACCTTAAGGCGGCCTTCGTCTTAAGGAAAAAAAACAGAACGAGATATGAAAGAGGGTTCAATGAATATGGGTGTGGATTCATTAGTAGTGTACATCGCCCATATCAATTATTCAAGTGATTCGTATTGATTCAGCCAGTTTCAAAAAATTTCCATTTAAAAATAGTAACAACCCCTTGCATTCCGCAAGGGGTTGTTTACCAATAATCAATTGTACGTGTAAGCGATTATGCAGCCGGCAATTCCACGGGTTCGCCGGCGAGGATGCGGGCCACACGGCGGGCATAAGTGGTGGTGCGTCCGTTGGCGTAACCGGTGAACAGGTTGGGGTAAGTGTGTGCGAAGTATGAACCGGAGGAATCCCCAATCACGTGCAGTCCTTCAAAGGGCACGTTCATGGAATCCATCGGGCGCATCTGGGTGTCGATGCGGATGCCGTCGAGGGTGCAGAGCAGCCAACCGGTGAGGCGGATGCCGTAATAGGGCGGCTTGGTGAGGGGCAGGAAGCGATAGGAATCCTTGTAGAAGTCGGTGTCTTCACCCGTTGCAGCCAGTTCATTGTAGCGTGCGACTGTTGCCGCGAAGGTTTCAGCGGGGATGTTGAGCTTGGCAGCCAGTTCCTCGGGGGTATCGGCCTTCTGCAGGTGTCCGCTGTCCTGCAATCCCTGCAGAATCGCGGTCCATTCCTGTTCGATGACCTTGAGATCGGTGCCGGTGGCTTCGAGACCGGCGGTCTTGAAGACGTCGTTCTGCGAGCCGTTGGGGAAGGGGTAGATGCGCGAGCAGCCCATGGTCTGGAACTGCTGAACCTGCGCGAACCAGTCGGAATCCATGACGGCGCAGTAGGTGGCACCTGGCTGGCGGGCGGCGGCGTGCAGGATGAAGTCGTAGGGCAGGGATTCATTGGTGAAGCGTTCACCCAGCAGGTTGACCTTGAGCCAGGGCTGTGAACCGAGCCAGAAGAAGCCGGGAACCGTCATGGTGGCGGGAGTTTCAGTGGGGAGGAGCCCCATGCGGTCAAAGAGCATGCTGGAATGGCACTCATCCATTGCGGCGCCCATCCACAAACAAGCCTTGATGCCGTCGCCGGAGTTGAAATTGGCCATTGGGGGAGTCATGAGCATGACATCGGCAGGCTGGAGAGCTTTGAGCATCTCCGGGTTACCCTGGTAACCGCCAGTGGAAAGGACGATGCCCTTTTTGCCAACGAAGCGGATATATTTGCCGTCCTTATCCTTGGCGATGGCAGAGGTGACCTTCTTGCCTTCGTGTTCGAACTTCACGAACGGGGTTTCAAAGCGGAACTCTCCGCCCAGGCTCTCGATATAGCCTTTCATCACCTTGGAACCGTCACAACCATCCTCAAAAAAGGCGCTGTGTCCGGTGGGGAACTTGGGGTAGGTCTTTCCGGAGAGATCGGGTTCGTATCCGCCCTCGTAGGAGAATTTTCCGCCGAGTTTCTCAAGCAGTTCGCCGATCCAGGTGATGGCTTCACCGCTTTCATTCGCCCAGATGGTCGGCAGGCGCTGGTCGATGCGGTTGGCACTGTACATGGCATGGGTATGCAGAATGGCCGCTTTATCCAGCTCGACGCCTTCCGCCTTCTGCCACTTGGAACCAATGGCACCCCAGTCATTGCGCATGGTGCTGACCGTGGCGTTCTTTTCCAGGACGATAACCTTCAAGCCTTTCTCAAGGCAGGAGGCTGCAATGTACTGACCGCCAGTGCCGGCGCCGATGACGATAACATCGCTTTCAACGGTCTCGGCGATATTATCAACGGTGGGCTCGACACCCAGCCAATCCACGGGGGCCGCGGCTGCTACTTCACCGGCGTCCTGGGTCGCTGCAACATCGGGTCCGCTCACTTTGGGAGCACAGCCGGCCAGAATTCCGGCGCCAGTGGCGACAACGGCACCTTTCATAAAATTACGTCGTGATAGATCAACTTTCTTCATTTTCTTGTTCCTCCATTAAAAAATAGATAACAACTTCATGGTGGACAACAGTACAGAAAAAGTATTTATCAAAAAAAGACGTGATTCGCTGTGATACCCGAAATCTAAAATTATATGTACACTCTACAGTTACTGTAGAGTCAATCTGAAGAATGTAATATTTTGTTGATTGAAAAGCAGGAATTACCCGGGTCGCTAAACCTGCTTGCTGACCGGAATATATAAAGAATCCAGGCGGTCGAGATTGTCTTTATGGTTTGTAACGTATAACAAGCGGCTGATTGCTGGAGCGGTGATACGCAAATTGTGATCCTCAAGAAAGTTTCGTAATCCGGTGAACTGGCGGCTGGGAACGGTGAGAGCATCGGAAACGCGTACGCAAGTGTGTATGCAATCGCAGGATGGATAATGCTGTACCGCGGATTGTGGCGTAAATCCAAGGGAGTTGGCATATTCCTCCCGGATCGCCAATCCCCACTCCGTTGGCAGCTCGCCGGTCCCGTGGAGCAGGGCATTTTCTGTAAGGAGCAGTGAGGATTCCACAAAGGGAGCCAGATCCAACCATTCCGGGAGTTCAGAATATGTGAAGGATTCTCCGTCCTGTGATCCTGGCTGCCAAAGCTTCACGCGGATCATGGCCGGCATACGCGCGATCTCGAAACAAGGATCACCCGAGGAAACTGTGCATGCATAATTTCCTGTTTTATCCCGCAAGTAATCCAGCAGTACCAATTTCCGCCGGATCTCCTGCTCCAGTTTTTCCGCCTGCGCCTCGAACGCGGTCCTGATCTGACGCGTATCCGGGCAGTTGACCAGGTCGACCGATTCCTGAAGGGTGAACCCGCAATCGCGATACTTTTTGCACATTAATAGAAGATGAATCTCGTGCATCGAGAAATCGCGATACTTTTGGTTTTTCGCCCTGCGCGGAGCAATCACACCGGCCTTTTCGTAGAATCGAATGCCGCTGGCTGAGAGTCCGGTCATGCGTGAGATATCACTGATCTTCAGCTTCATGTTCACCTGTAGTGCGGCGTTAACTCTACAGTAGCTGCCGCCTTTTGTCAAATTCCTTGAAATTACATTTTGACCCAGCGGACGGGATCATGTTCATCATTTTCCAAACAGGTTCAACAGGGCATGAACGAGGAAACTGGCGGAACAGCTGCCGGCCTTCAAACGCACGAATCCGGTGACCAGGCCGAAACCCGCCCCGATCACCACCTTCATAAACATGATCCATGCCAGGTCACCCGGCATGCCGTTTTGTGCCATACGGAAAGCCACCGTGTCGGCATACCCCAGGTGCCAGAGACCAAACAGGATCAGGCTGACGGCGAGGACCTTCCAACCGCCGGGAAGGAACTTTTCCAGGCGAGCCCAAACAAAACCGCGAAAGAGCAACTCCTCGAACAGCGGCACCACGACCACGCTTGAAAGCTGGAAGATCATGAAAGAGGGATCAAAGCGGGTCAGTATGATTGGAATGAAGAGCATGATCAACAGAAATGCGCTGCCGCCCAGGTAAAGAACGCGCAACCTGCGTGAAGGCAGATTTGGCCAAAAATCCAGGTTCACACCGTGCCGCCGTGTGAGCAAGACAAGTCCGGCAGCAAGCAGAATGAATAAAACAACCTGGAAGACGTCCCAGGTGAATAAATCCGGCACGGTCAGGGAGCGAAAAAGCAAGCCCGCGGCAACGCGCAGGCCTTGGATGAGAGCCAGGATCAAACCAATCCGTCCGATTTCCGACCAGGAGAAGCGCACGGCGGGATTTGTGGATTCGGTCATGTGGTCACACTCCTTTGAGAGGTATGGAATGCTTTGAGTATATTCATCCAACGCTGTCAAAGGCTGGCAGAGCCTTTGCTGAACCTATCAGGAATTTTCTCATGAGACCGTCTGGGTGGATTCTCCGACTGCTTGAGCCGATGCAAAAAAACACGTTATCCAAGTTCCAGCACCGGCCTTCACTACGGCAAATCATGCGGACAAGAGTTGAGCAAAAGATCAATTGCAGAACAATAGTGAAACGGACGGATCAATCCTCTTTTGACGAGGGAGGTTGCATGGTATCTCTCCGGCGCTTGGCCAGGTAGAGCAGGATGACTGCTGCGAGGACGCCGATGAGCCAGCCGTAACCCGGCAGCAGGGTGTTTGCCAGAAGTGCCAGCACAAGGGTAAATGCCGCTGCCAGCAGCCAGTCCAGCAGGGTCATATTGGAGAAAAGATCGGGTTTGGGTGACATGTTGACCTACTTTTGAAAAGAAGAATACGAAAGCATGGAAATGGACGAAAGAAATGAAGGAGAAGAGAACACAATCCAAAAGCTCAAGAATCAAAAAGATGAAACTGGGAAAAAAATGACTCGTCCGTCATCATACGGTGCAAACACTCTCAGCCAGGTTCTTCCTTTTCATTTCCGTCCAGCTTGACACCCTCGTTGGCGATGTCGTTGTCTTCCACGTAGCGGCGCGGCATGGCGAGGGACGACCAGCCGCCAGCTTCCTGCAGGGCAAACGGATCGGTGCCGTTGCGGGCGGCGGAAGTTGCCCAATAGTGGCGGCAATCGTGGGCGGAAAGACCGCTAATTCCCAGGCGCTCACCCAACAGGCGCACGCGCGCGGTAACACCGCGTTCGCTGATGCCGGGTTCGCCCAGTTCTTCGTTTTTCTTGCTGCGGCGCAGGAGGAGTCCGTTCAGCGGCAGATCGCCGTTGTTTTTACAAGAAATCACGGCGCGCAAGGTTTCGCGCGACAGGCGGTGCACCTGCTCTTTGTTGACTTTTGGGCGGTAAAAGCGCAGAACCCTCCGCTCCAGATCGAAATCCGATGAAGATAGGGCGGTTACCTCTCCCACACGCAAGCCGTGGTCCAACAGCAGGCACATCATCAGGGTATCGCGCCTGCCTTGCGGGGTGTCGGGTTGGATCTTCAACTGCCGCGCCTGCTCGGGGGTGATCTTCACCGGCTCTTCCTTTTTCAAGCCGATGCGCCTGACCGGGCGGCGCTGGTCGATGCGCACCTGTTCACGGAAAGAATACCCCTGTACGGCACGGATGAGGGCGTATTCCTGGGGGGTGATGCTGCCCGACTGCATGGCCAGGCGCGAGTACGACTTTACCGTGGACAGGCGCACATTGATGCTTTTTACTGCGTACCCTTCGTTGAGCTGCCATTTTACGAAAGCCTCCACCAGACCCCACGTGACGGGGCGCCAGGCATCCGCTTCGTGCGAGAGATCGCCGGTGAGCAAACCGTGCAATTCGAGGAATTCGTGAAAGAGGGAAAGGTCCGCGTCCTGGCGCCGCAGAGTCTCGGAGGCGCGGCGCGAGCGGTATTCGTTGAAGCGCGACCGGGCGGCGGCTCGGTTGGCATTCAAGCCGATGCTGCGCGCCAGTTCACCGGGCAGTAGAGGCTGGATCTCGCGTTTGGTAGCCATTATTTAGATTGTACCCGAAATCACCGCGGGGGTTTCCGCCGCGCGGAGGGAAAGCGGAAAACCTGGACCTGGAGCTGATCAGCCGGCCGAGGAATCCTTGATGCGCAAGAGATCGGGATATATCTCAACAAAAGCCTCGATAATCCTGGGATCGAAGAGGCTGCCTGCCGAACGCTGCACGAGGTCGAAGGCGTTTTCGTCATCCATGGGCTGCTGCTTGTACGAGCGTGCCGTGGTGAGGGCATCGAAAACATCCGCCAGGGCGCAGATGCGGGCGGTCAGCGGAATCTGTTCACCGGAAAGGCCGTTGGGGTAGCCCGAACCATCCCAGCGCTCGTGATGCATCAGCGCAATGGAGGCAGCCATGCGTAAAAGAGGGGAAACCGAGTCTTTCAGCATGGCTTCACCATCCAGGGTGTGGCGTTCCATGATCTGCCACTCTTCTTCCTGATACTGCCCCTGGCGTTTAAGCAATTCATCGGGGGTGGCTGCCTTGCCGATATCGTGGAGCTGGCAGGCAACGGCGGTCATTTCAGCCTCAGCCCGCGGAATATCGAGAGCGGTGCACAGGGAGAAGGCGTAATCGCGAATCCGTTTGAGGTGGTTGCGGTTATCCCACTCCCGCATCTCGGCCGCATAAGCAGCAAGCAGAATTGATTCATTGCTTTCTTGCAGGAACAGCGTACGACGAGACTTGAACATAGCGCACCCTTCTTCAGATCGAATAGAAAAATTACAATTATTAACACATTTTTAACATCAATGAAGGGTGATGTCAATTAAAAAGTTGTATAATTTTTTTAGTTACACAAGGTGAGTCGCCACTGGTGTGAGGAGAGTATCTTCCCCGTTTGGTTTTGGCTCTTTTGAACCGTCGTTGTTGCGGTTTTATTCGTTACTCATTTTTATCGGTTCAGGGGATTTCCTCAAACTCCCAGGGGGCGTTCATTTCTCATAGAGAGATTATGTTTAAACATGGAACGGCAACAAACCGCCAGAGAATGAAATCCATCCGGGCACAAGCCCTGGTGGAATTGGCCGTATTGCTGCCAATTCTGTTGCTTTTAGTCCTTGGAGCCGTTGATTTTGGGCGCTTATTCATGAACAAGCTAGTTCTCACGAATGCGGCAAGGGAGGGCGCCAATTATATTGCTTACTACTTCGATCCAGACAACCCCGGCGCCAGCGTTGAAGCCGCGCGCAATGTGGCAATCGCTGAAGGCACGAGTTCGGGAATCACCATTGAAGGGGCAAATGTTACTTTCACAAATTGCTGCACGCCCAGCGCGCCAGTGTCTGTGACTGTAACGAGAAATGTGGATCTGATATTTTTTGATACGATCTATCAAATTGCGCAGAGTTTTTTTAATGTTCAGATTGGCGATCCATCACTGATTTCAAGCAAGGTGACCATGATGGTGCAATGATGAAGACTTCTGCTGCAAGAGGTCAATCCCTGATCGAATTTGCGCTGATCTTCCCGCTGGTGCTTTTTTTGCTGCTGGCATTTTTTGATTTCGGCCGCGGAGTGTTTTACTATTCTTCATTATCCAATGCAGTGAGGGAAGGTACACGGGCTGCCATTGTGAATGGGTATTACCTTGAGGATGCCCGAACCGGAAGCGATTTAAGCAAAGCAGTAATGGTCATCGATCCGGCCGATCCAAATGATCAAATGTGCCCGATCATTGCCGACCCTGTACAAGCCGTGACAGAAGATACTTTACGCTGTATCGTTTATCGTAAAAGTTTTGGGTTGCCTGACGACTTTGATCCCACTACCAATGCGATCCAGTTTTCGATTCCTGTTGTGGATAATGCCCACACTACCGTGCAAATAACAGCGACATATTGTTTTAACCCGGTCGTTCCTGGTTTCCAACTTTTGGTCGATACGACCTGTAACGGACATCGCGGGATTCCATTAACTGCACGATCCATCATGTACGTTGCGCCCGTGGCGCAGTAAAGAGTGAGGTACATAATGAATAAGACCTTTTTTGCGAATCCTGAAAAAGCCCAGATCATTCCAATCGTGGTCATTGGCGTTTTGGTAATGGTCATGCTGGCAGCAGTGCTGGTGGACGGCGGCAGTCTGCTCTCGAACCGCAGATCTGCCCAGGCTGCCGCGGATGCAGGAGCCCTGGCGGGAGCCAAGTTCTTATGCACGGGAAATACTGCGGAAAACAGGACCCTGGCAATTAATGCGGCGCAAAACTATGTGAATACGAATGAGGCGATCCTGGATGGCGAACCCACGTTTAGTACGGTTTCGATCAGCGGTCATCCGGTGGCAGGCATCACGGTAAAAACGATGTTGACGAACAATTCCTTCTTCGCGGGAATATTCGGTGATGACAGTCTTCTGGCCCGGGCACAGGCTACTGCAGGCTGTTATCATCCATCTACAACCGTACACTTGATCCCGCTGGCATTTTATTATGAATCGCCTCCAGTGAACGCAGGGGATGCGGATTGTGATGCCGATGGCAGCTGCAACCTGGTCAATTATGATTTCACGGATCTTATGGAAGAATTGCAGGCAACAAACCCCAAGGATCAACCCCTGGATGATATCTATGTCATTATGAACGAAGTGAAGATCTGCGAAAAAGATACAGTCGGGAACATCGTGTGCACTAACATGAAGCAGAACGCCTCCGGCGGAAATCGGGCGTGGCTCAATTTTAGCGAGATTGCGGATGTCAATAACCTTAAAAAGGTTTTCCGAGACGGCATTGAGTCTCCTCTAATACTGCCATCCTGGTTAAATGGAGATCCCGGGGTGATTACGACTATGTATAACGATTCATTATATGAAGAATTGCCGCTCATCACAGGCTATGAAGGTCTTCCCTACCGCATGGTGCTGGTTCCGGTTTTTGATAATTATTGCACTTCCGGCAATCCTGAGGCAGACTGCCCGGCTGTATGGGATGACGGAGACAGCGTGGTATATATTTCCAATGTCAACCAACAATCCTACCGCCTGGTTGGGCTTGCTCCTTTTGTCATCACCTGCGTAACCAAGAATTACACTGCTGCCTTTGGGCAGTCCATTCCCAAAAAAGACCTTCCTGCCGGTCTGCCTGGCGGCATGAAAAACAAACCCCAGTGCCCCGGTTACCTTGCAGCAGGGTATACCGATAATAACGCGATTGAAGGTTACTTTGTTACCGGAACCCCCCTGGATGATTTTGCTACGGGTACGGGGGGCGTGAGTGCCGGTTTGGATATCGTATCGTTGACAAAGTAATTGCTAAAAAAGAAATTCACTCTCATTTATCTTAAGTGCAGGGAGGCATCCATTGTCCAATAAAACGAAAGCCGTATTGATCGTACTTGCCGGACTGGCGCTGGTGGCGATTGGTGTGCTGGCAAGCATTTTGCTTATTCAACGCCTCCAGGCAGGCAGGCAGCCCGCAGCCGAGGAGGGCGAAACCGTAAAGACCAGCGTGGTGGTGGTCACGCGTGACGTGTTCCTCGGAGACCAGATCAACGCCGGTGATGTCAAGATCGCCACGGTACCAGTTGAGGTGGCGCCGCGCGACGCACTGGGTGCTGTTGAAGAAGCGATCGGCAAGATCGTGAAGACCGACCTGGTGCAGGGTGAAATGGTGCTGGGGCACAACCTGGCGGATCCCACCAACAAAAATTCCGACCTGAGTTTCATCCTGGCGGAAGACCATGTATTACTGGCATTCCCGGCGGATGATCTGATGAGCCGTGAAAATATGGTGCGGCGCGGAGACATCATTGACATATTTGCCACGTTTACGGAAGACGTGAAGACCGTGCCGGACTTGACCGGCGAAGCCGCTGCCGGCCAATCACAGGAACCTCAGAAACGAACTTTTACCGTGGATACGTTCCAAAAGGTGAGCGTGACTGCCCTGGTGGTCGAGGTCATCCAGCAGGAGGAAGGAAATACTCCATTACAGGGCGGGCAGCAGCCAACAATCACCAAACAGACAAAGATCAGATCCTATCTTCTGGCGCTTGATCCGCAGGACGCTCTGGTATTGAAACACTTGAAAGATGTAGGCGCAGAATTCGACATCGTACTTCGGGCGCCCACGTCGACCGTGCAATTTGACCTAACCCCCGTAACCGAGGAATACATCATTGAATTCTACGGACTTGAAATTCTACCTTAAGCGCTGAGAAAGGCACTGCCATGGCCGTCACTACTGATCAAACAACCATTCTTCTCGTATCCAAAAACCCTGCGATCGTCGAATCCACACGAACAGACCTGGGAGGGATCAAGGATTTCTACCTGATCAAGAAAGATGCAACCAGCGAGAACCTGATCCCGACCATTGCCGAGACTGCTCCGGATATCATCCTGCTTGATTTTGGCTTCCAACACCACATATTTGAACTGGTGGACAAGATCGCCACCGAATTCCCGATGTGCGCGGTGATCGTCATCCTGCCGGAGAATGAAATGGTCAATTCGGACAGGGTTGTTCTTTCAGGAGCGCGGGCATTTATTCTATATCCGTACAAGGCCGATCACCTGGTAACCACAATTCGGCGGGTCGTCGAATTAATGGTACGCAACCAGGCCACTACGACAGCACCTGCGGGCGTGGATGACAGCTTGAGACTAAAGAACACCTTTACGGTGTTCAGTCCCAAAGGCGGGGCGGGTACCACCACGGTTGCCACCAACCTGGCGTTGGCTTTACATAAGGAATTGCGCGAAGATGTATTGCTGATCGATGGAAAGCATTTGTTCGGTCACGTGGCCTTATGCCTGAACCTGCGCACCGGCAACTCGATCACAGATTTGATCAGCCATGCGGGAATGCTGGATCAGCGCTTGATCAAACAGGTGGTGGTGCGCCACGTTTCCGGCATCCACGTTTTGCCCAGTCCAAATTCCATCACCGAAGCCCAGGGCATCAGACCAGAGGATCTGTACAAGGTGATGCAGGCTCTGCAGCAGGTCTTTCCGACCATCATCATCGACGGGGGCAATAATCTCAACGAGAACACCGTCACCTACATGGATTCTTCGGAAAAGATCCTACTGGTGCTGAACCCGGACCTGGCTTCGCTGCGAGACGTCAGGCAGTTCATGGAGGTCAGCAAAACGCTTTCCTATCCGCCGGAAAAGACCCTCCTGATCCTCAACCTTACCGGAAGAAAAGCCGATGTCAAGCGCGAGGAAATCGAAGGCATCCTGAAGATGAAGATATTTGGCAGGATCCCCGCAGATGAGAACCTGGCATTAAGCAGCCTGAATGAAGGCGTTCCGATCTTCCTCAAGAGCCCGCACCATCCGATCTCACGCGCCATTGCGGAAATTGCAAAAGAACTGGTTAAGTTCATCCAAGCCTCCAAGGCGAAATACCAGGTGTCGCTGAAAAGCGAGAAGAGCGACATTTTGAAAAAATCATCCAAGTTGGGATAAGTAGTTGAAGCGAGGATACTCTTGACCCAAGAATTGCTCACCACCATTCTTATTGCGGTATTCCTGGTCTGTGCGATCGGTGTGCTGGCCGTTGGGGTCTGGTTGTTTCAGCGCGGTCCTACGTCCAAGCTGCGGGGACGAATCACAAAATTCGTGGAAACCTCGCAAGAAGGCGCTGCAAGTACTTCCTTGCTGCAGGAGCGCAAACTTTTTTCGCGCGAGGATGTGGGGAAGTTCCGGTCGTGGCTGAATGAATCGTTAAGAGGACTATCCTCAGAAAAACTGCAACTGAAAATATCCAGCGCGTACTGGTCGATTACGGATACCGAGTACATTCTCATCCGCGTGACCGTGACGGTTCTGGGATTCATCCTGGGTTGGCTGATCCCTGGAAATGTGTTGGGCGGGATATTTTTGGGAGCGCTTGCGTATTTTATTCCGCCGTTGCTGCTGGAGCGTTCGATCGTGCGGCGGCAGCAGAGGTTCCATGAACAGCTGCTGGATGTGCTGATCCTGATCAAGGGCGCGGTTCAGGCGGGATACAGCCTGATGCAAGCCCTGGAAATGACGACCAAGGAGATCAAGCCGCCTGCTTCGGAGGAATTTGGGCGCGTGCTGCGCGAAGTCCGTTTTGGCATTCCGCTGGAACAGGCGCTGCTCAACCTCGCGGAACGCATGGAAAGCGACGACCTTCACATTGTGGTTACTGCCATCATTATTAATGCCCAGGTGGGCGGCAATCTTTCCACAGTGTTGGAAGCCACCATCTCGACCATTCGCGACCGGATGCACCTCTTTGGTGAGGTTCGATCCCTGACGGCTTACGCCAGGTATGTCGGCAACTTTCTCACCCTGATGCCATTCATCACCGGCCTGGTCATCTTTTTACTTTCTCCCGATTACTTCGAAACAGTCAAGACGTCCCTGTTTACGCAGATTGTCATCCTGCTGGCGTTGTTTGGAGTGATCGTGGGGAATATCTGGATCAGGAACATCGTGCGCATCAAAGTGTAGGGCAGGGAGCAAAGCGATGAATTTTGATTGGATCAACACAAATTTCCTTTACATCGGCATCGGTGTGATCATTGCCGTCTTTGGCATCATTGTGATCGTTCTCGGCGTTACGCGCTGGATCAAGAGCGGGACAAAAATTGCATCGCGCCTGGAACAGTTTGTGGCACCCGAACAAACTTCCGGACCCTTGCAGGTCGTGCGCAAGGTCATCCCGCGAGAGATCAGTGGATCATTGTTCAAACGAACGATCGCCAGCTGGATGCAAAACTTTTTAAAGTTCATTGGCAAATTCACCCCAGCCCGCATGGCCAGCCAGCTCGAACACAAGCTCGAGATCGCCGGACATCCCATGAACATGCACGCAGGTGATTTCTATGCCTTCAGGTTCTTTGTTGTACTGGCTGGAATCGCAGCAGCATTCCTGCTCAATCGTGATTTCAAGAATTTGAATTTCACATCGGTAATTCTTGGCGCCCTGATCATCCTGGTAGCCTATCTGCTGCCCAATTCCTGGTTGAACGGACGCGTGCATGCCAAACAGGATGAAATCCGGCGGGGCCTGCCGGATGCGCTGGACATGCTTTCGGTCTGCGCCAGCGCGGGTTTGGGTTTCGATCAATCACTGCAGAAGATCAGTTCATATTGGGAGACGGACCTGGGGGTGGAGTTCAGCCGGGTGATCCATGAAATGGAAATGGGGGTTGCCCGATCCACAGCTTTACGAAACATGGCCGACCGGTTGGACGTGGACGACCTTTCACGATTCATCACCATCATTGTTCAGGCGGAGACGATGGGCATGAGCTATGCGGACGTGCTGCACAGCCAGGCAGAGCAAATGCGTATTCTGCGGCAGTACCGGGCGCGTGAGATTGCCAACAAACTGCCGGCAAAAATGATCCTGCCGTTGGCTTTGTTTATCTTCCCGGCTCTGCTGGCAGTGATCCTTGGACCGGTCATACCGACCCTGTTAAGTCTTTTTTAAATATCAATGCGTACTTATAATATTGAGTGAAAATGGCAAATTCAAAAGTCTCATCGAATTCAGGTGAAAGGGTCATCCAGAATCCCGTGGAAAAGCCTGAAAAGAAACCTCCCTTTATCGACGTTACTGCCGACCCCGATTACCTCAAGTTGGTCGAGTATTATCAGCATGCTGAATTCGAAAAGTGTGGCGACCTGCTCAATTCTTTGATCAAACGATACCCGGATAACCTTAAACTGGTCGATTTTCAAAAAGACCTGGAGATGCAGCTTTCTCTCAGGCATATTTCCACCACCTATTCCATCAAGGAAAAACAGGAAAAGAAAAAATTAACCATCCGCATGAGCGCATTCACCATTGCGGGAATTGCATTGATGGCGCTGGTTTTTGCGGCATCTTTCTGGTTTCTCAGCCGGGCGATATTGGATCAGCGCAGGCAGAATCAAGCAGTTCAACTGGCTTCGCTTGAAACCCAGGTCAATGAGCTCTTGCAGACCGGGCAGCCGCAGGTGGCAGCCGGCATCATAGAAAAGATGTATGACATCGATGCCAATTACAGCAATTTGCCGGTTTTATCGGAAAGGACCAATTTTCTCTTAAGGCTGGAGTCCGATTATCAAAATGCCATCACGCTGATGAACAATGGCGATTACAACGGGGCTTTGTTAATTCTGAGGGATATCAGTTCAGCCCAGCCCGGCCTGTGGGATGTGGACCGCCAGATCAGCAAAGCCGAAAAGAAGGTCCAGGTGACCGCCTTCCTGCAGGCGGGTAACGATGCCTACCTTTCGGGCAAATGGGGCGAGGTGATCACCGCATACGAAAGTGCGCTGGAACAGGATCCCAGCCTGAATGATGGCTTAATGAAGGAACAACTTCTGAACAGTTACCTGCGAAGGATCATCCAGATGCTGGAAAGCGATTCGACGAATGCCGATGATATTGAAGTAGCGGAAGCATATTACCGCAAAGCCGTGGCCATGATTCCGCAGAGCAGGGCATTCGCGAGCGAACGTGAAAACCTGCAGCGGGTCAGCAGCGGGTTGCTGGAATTGAAATTCACGCAAATTGCCAAGGGATTACTTGAACAGAAGAATCAAACCATCACCTCGATCTCCCAGGCGGTGGGTTATCTTAACAAGGCTGCCAACCTGGATCCGAACAATTCGCAGCTGCAGGCGGACGTGCAAAACGCAGAACTCTACCAGATCGCCTTTCAATATTACCTGGATATGAACTGGGGGCTGACCATTGACAACCTCAATCAGCTTGTGGCGGTCGATCAGAATTATGCCAATGGCAACGCCAAGGTACTTCTGTACGAAGCCTACTACGCGCTTGGGAACCAGTTTTACCTGGTGGGTGATTACCCCAACGCGAAAGCCAACCTGGAACAAGCCGAGACCCTGGCGTACGAGGATCGGGTTAACCTGCTGAAGCTCTTCCAGGTTCAAATGCTGCTGGGAGACACAGTTCTGAAAATGGGAGACCATGTAAAAGCGGTCACCTATTATCAATATGCGTTGAACAGCGCGGGTATTAGAGAAAAAGCGCTTGCCGATGCGGGTCTTTCTTCGCAGTTGGTGGAAGCTGAAACCCTGGTGGAAGCAGGAAACACCCGCGAAGCCGCCATGGTTTACTATTTGATCCACCAGCAGATTTCCCGGGTATATACGGTAAAGGAAGTGGATGCGGCAGACGGCACCTGCCTGGCATTCCTGGCAGCCGAAAATCTTTCCACTGCTGACGCGATCAGCCTGGCCAACGATCTTCCCAAGAGTTCGATCATCGCCTTTGGGCGGAAGATCAAGATACCCAGCCTGGATTAAAAATATCCATCGGAACTCTCATCGGAAACAAAGGAGCAAGCGATGTTTACCAACAGACCAGCATTAAAACAGGATATTCAACTAAAACCCGCCGTAAAGCCGGCTCAGCTCAGTGAACTGGAACGGGATTTTCGCATGGTGCGGGATGCTGTGCAAAAAAACCTGCTCTCCAACAGCACAAACGGCAATTCGAATGATCCCGCCCATTTAAAGGTGATGATCGAGGACACCTTTAACAAGGTGCTAGATGAGGAAAAGTTATTATTCAATCGTGACACCCGCGAACAAATTTTGGAATGGGTGATCGCGGATATTGTTGGTTATGGTCCAATCGAGCCGTTGTTGAACGATCCGGACATCACCGAGATCATGGTCAACGGACACGACGAGATCTTTGTCGAACGGTTCGGCTTGATCGAACCATCGGTTGTGCGCTTTGAAAATGAGACACATTTACGGCGGGTGATCGACCGCATCGTTTCACCCATCGGCAGGCGCGTGGACGAGACTTCGCCAATGGTGGATGCCCGCCTGCCCAACGGCTACCGCGTGAATGCCACGATACCGCCGCTCTCGCTGGACGGTCCAATTCTGACAATCCGAAAATTTGCCTCCAGACCGTTTACCGGTCAGGACCTGATCGCGAACAGCACCATGACGGTGGCACTGGCGAATTTCCTCAAAGCCTGTGTTGAAGCGCGGGTGAACATGGTGGTTTCCGGCGGTACGGGCTCAGGAAAGACCACTTTTCTCAACATGCTCTCCGCGTTCATTCCCGAGCGCGAGCGCATCATCACCATTGAAGATACCGCGGAGTTGCAGCTGCGCCAGGTGCATGTGGTGAGGCTGGAAAAACGACCGCCGAACATTGAAGGAAAAGGGGAGATCACCATCCGCCAACTGGTGATCAATGCCCTGCGCATGAGACCGGATCGCATCGTGGTCGGTGAGTGCCGCGGCGGCGAGGCGCTGGATATGCTCCAGGCGATGAACACCGGTCACGACGGGTCCATGACCACAGTTCACTCCAACGGTCCGCGCGATGCCTTGCGGCGCGTGGAGACCATGGTGATGATGGCCGGAATGGACCTGCCGCTGAAGGCCATTCGCGAGCAGGTGGCTTCGTCCATCGAGCTGATCGTGCACATGGAACGTTTGAAAGACGGCACACGCAAGGTGGTTCAGGTGTCTGAAGTGCAGGGAATGGAAAGCGACACCATCGTGATGCAGGACCTGTTCATATTCCACCAGACGGGCATCAAGAACGGTGTGGTGCAGGGGAGTTTGAAACCTACAGGTTTGCGACCGCGCTTCCTTTCCAAACTGGTGGCCAACAGCATCGAACTTCCGGAGAACGTGTTCGAATTACAGTAAATCATTCTTTCAATAATTTCTCAGTGGCGGACAAAAATGCGGGGCACGACTTGCCGTGTCCCGTTTGCAGAATCAACGTCAGAAAATTATCCGAGTCATTCAAATTTAAAACGCAAGACGCCAACCAGGAAGAATACCAGCGCAAAGCCCAGAAGGATGACGGTCTCGAGCCAAACCCCGGAGGGACCCTGTCCGCGCGTGACGATATCCAGCATTCCTTGCATTGCCCAGGTGGTGGGGAAGATCTTTGCCGCGCTGCGGATGGCTTGCGGGAAGAGTTCGATGGGGTACCAGCAGCCGCCCATCATGGCCATTACCATCCCGACCATGATGCTGATGCCGTTGCCCTGCGCTTCCGTCTTGACGAAGGTGCCGAGCATGGTACCCAGCGCTCCGGCTGCCAGCGTCGAAGCGATAACAATCATCGCCACTGCCAGGGGCGAGCTGCCCCAGTTGATCTTCATGACGTAGATGCCGAAGAGGATCAGGAGCGCCATCTGGAGCAAGGCGGTCAGCACTTGCCCGAACACGGTGCCGCCGATGAACACAGCCCGGCTGGTGGGGGTAACCAGAATGCGGCGCAGGGTGCCGGTCTGCCGTTCCATGGCGAACATGGCGGAAAGTCCGATGAGCGGGATGAAGACCCAGGTGATCATCTGCCCAATCGAGCTGTTGGCTTTGGGATCATACTTGATGGGATCCGGAGTGACACCCTGGATCTCGATCACCCGCTGCGGCGCACTTTCCATTTTGGTTTGCGCCTCAGTGAGCGCCTCATCGAAATATGCCGCCCGGTCGGATGCGGTAGAGAAAGGCCTGATCTTCTCGGCCTGGGAGAGGCTGGCGCCGGCGATATCGACGGTGCTGCTTACCCGGTTGAGAGCGGTCTGGAGGCCCTGGCGGGCGATGAGAGCATCCGTGCTGCTCGGCTGCTGCCGAAGTTCAACCTGCGCGCCGCCGGATTGCAGGGCAGCCATATCGAAACCAGCGGGCAGGATCAGGACAGCGGTAGCCTTGCGCGAATCGAAATCGGCTAATGCGGCATCGCGTGCTTTGAGGACAGGCTTTACCGAGGTCGACCTTTCCAGCTCGGCGATCAGTGAAGCGGAAAGGGATGTTTGGGCTTCGTCGACCACGAACAGCTCCACACGGGTGTCCGCGACCTGGGCGGTTCCTCCGCTGAGAATGAAGGTGAACACGATGGGAAGGATGAGGAAGAACAGCCATTCCAAGGGGCTGGTAAAGCGAATGAGAGTATCTTTCAACGTGATTGCCAGTATCTTTTTCATGATCGGCGGCTCACTTTCTGCTCAAACCGCGGCGGCTGATCCCCAGCGAGGAAATGGCAAATAAAACGAATCCCATTGCAAGAAGGACGCCTACCGGCGTGAGGATGTTTTTCAATGTGCCGCCCATCGCCAGGGTGGAAAAGCCGTCGAGACCCCAGGCGTTGGGCGTGATGCGGCTGAACACCTGAATCCACGGCGGCAGGTTGGAAAGACTGAAGAAACTGCCGCCCAGAAGCCCAAAAATGAGCATGACCGCCGACCCGACGTTGGCGACCTGACCGGGGGTTTTCAGGAATGCGGCCAGCAGCATGCCCCATCCGGTGGCACCAACGGCGGCAGCCAGCACAAGCACGATCATCCCCAATGGATCGCCCCAGTACAGGCCGAAGAGAAGCGAGGTTCCGCCAATCAAAATGAGAAGCTGCGCCACAGCGGTGAGGAGGATGCCACACACCTTGCCGCCCAGGATCAAGGGAGTGGGGGTGGGGGAAACCAGCATGCGAGGAAGAGTGCCGCGGCGGTCTTCAACGATCAGCGAACGCCCGCCGTAGGTCACGGTGAACATCAGGAACATCAGGGCCATGCCCGGAGCCATGTATGCGAGAATATCGAATTCCACCGCTTCTCCGGCGGCGGTCAGACTGTGAATTGTGATCGATGAATGCTGCCTGGAGGATTGAACCATTTCCTGCCCGGCGGCTGTGCCCACCGCGGCAGCCTGCGAGGGAGCGATCAAACCGTTCTTCAGCAACTGGCTGACAGTCACCTCCCCGCTGATGCGCGCGATCTCGACCTGGCTGGTGAACTGGTCGAGGATGGTCTTTAATATGCCGCTGCTCCTCGGGCGGGTGGGATTGGTGTAGAACTCGATCTGCACCAAGGCGGAAGCCGAGGTCGATCCGGCGGCAGGGATGATGGAGGCGGTATAACCTGCCGGGATATAAATGACCGCGGCGGTTTCGTCTCTATCCACCATTGCTTTGGCTTCGTCCAGGTCATCGAGTACAGCGGGTTCCACCAGGTCTGCCAGATCGGGGGAAGTGAACATTTCCACCAGCGCACTGCCCAATTCGCCTTCGTCGTGGTTGACGAGGACGAGCGGGATATCTCTTATGCTTGAACTGGCGCTGCCCGAAAAACGCCCGGTGACCGCGCCCATGCCCAGGGTGAGGATGAATGGCGCGAGGAGCATGAGCACCAGCGCGGAGCGGTCGCGGAAGATGAGGCGCAGGTCTTTCAATGCGATGTTGAATAACTTACGCATGGCCAACTCCCTAGTCCCTCAAGGCTCTGCCGGTTAAATGCAGGAAAACAGCCTCCAGGTTCGGCTCGCGGATGTCGATGGAGCGGATCTTGATGCCCAATTGATCGGTGCGGGAGACCAGCGGGGCGATCAATTCCTCAGCGGAAGGGGTGACAATGGTGATCTCGTGATCGGTGGGTTCAGCTTTTAATACCCCATTGACCCCGCTGAGTTGAGTGGAGAGAAGTTCCGCGTCTTCATTCTCACCGATATGGAGGATCAGCGTGTCCGTTTCGCCAACCTGCCGGGTGAGCTCGGATTGCGTGCCAAGGGCGATCAGTTCACCGTGATCGATGATGCCCACCCGGTGCGAGAGTTCTTCGGCTTCTTCCATATAATGCGTGGTATAGAGCACGGTCATTCCCTGGCGGTTCAATTCCTTGACCGAATCCAGGATGGCGCGGCGCGATTGGGGGTCGATACCGACCGTGGGTTCATCCATAAAGAGCAGGCGCGGCCGGTGCAGCAAGCCGACACCGATGTTCACGCGGCGCTTCATGCCGCCGGAATAGGTCTTAATGCGCTGTTTGGCTTTATCCTTGAGACCAATCTGTTCGAGAACCTCGTCGATGCGCACGTTGAGGGATTTTCCGGAAAGCCCGTACATCTGGCCCCAGAAACGCAGATTCTCCAGCGCGGAGAGGTCCTCGTAGAGCGCGATCTCCTGCGGAACGACGCCGATGGCGCGCTTCACCTGCATCGGCTCGTGCGTGATGGAATGACCGCAGATCAGCGCGTCGCCGCCGGTGGGGATGAAGAGGGTGGAAAGCATGGAAATGGTGGTGGTTTTGCCAGCGCCGTTTGGGCCCAGAAGGCTGAAGATCTCACCCTCCTGGATGTCAAAGGAAATACCATTGACCGCAGTGAAATCTCCGAATTTCTTGACCAAATTTCGAACTTCCAGAATGGGGGGCATGGAAAACCTCGAAAATGAAATATTAATCATTATACGAAAAACAGGAGCAAACAATGCGTGTGAACTTTATAATCTCCCAGAGTGGGCGATCACGGGGTTGACTGCATCCACGCGCGGTATGGGTCAACATTGATATAATCAATGGGTATAACCATTGGGTCAAGCCAATCAGAATTACCAATTTATTGGATGCGCCGGGAGGTAATCACCGGATGAAGAGAGAAGTATGACTTATCAGTATCGTTCCATTTGTGTTTTTTGCGGCTCGGCCGACGGCCTTGCACCAGAATATACCAACGCCGCCTTCGAAGTTGGGCGGCTGCTGGCGCGGGAAGGCATTACCCTGGTCTACGGTGCCGGGAGGACGGGATTGATGGGCTGCCTGGCGGAAGGCGCATTGCAGTCCGGCGGGAATGTGGTCGGCGTGGTGCCGGTGGGATTGGAAAGCCCGCAATTGATCTACACCAGCGGGTTGACCAAACTGGAAATCGTGGCGGACATCCAGACGCGCAAGGCGCGCATGATGGAGCTTTCGGAGGCGTTCATCACCCTGCCGGGCGGTTACGGCACGATGGACGAGATGTTCGAGGCGCTTACCTGGTCGCAGATCGGCAGGCACCGCAAGCCGTGCGGGTTTCTGAACATCGACGGGTACTTCGATCCGTTGATGGCATGGATCGAGCGTGCGTATCGGGATCATTTTATATATGAAGAACATCTGCGTTTATTCGTGGAAGACAAAACCCCCGCAGGATTGATGAAAAAACTTGCAGATTTTCATTTTCCGGAAAACATCGAACGCTGGCTGATTAGGGAGGAATAGGAGTAGATTATAATAAAAAGTTTGTAAATTGATCACCAATATTCTCAAAACAGAGCGAGGTAAACCACTGTGAAAAATATCCTGGTCATTGGCGGGTCTGGATATATCGGCACGAATTTTATCTACTACGCGCTGAATAAAGGAAGCATCCAAAAGCTCATCAACCTCAATTTATTGCCTTGTTATTTAGATATTTACCATTAAATCTGAACTAGGTTTTATGCTTATATTCTATATACTCCTGCTGATAATGACTCTTTTTTTCCTAGCCAACCTGTGGCGAGGGTTTTCACTTGCAGAGAACGTTCTCACCTGGTTCCTGCTTATTACTGCAGACATTGTACTGGTGATGGAGGCCGCTGGACTGTTGGGAGTGCTGAATCGGCCGGCTGCTTTGATCCTTATACAATTGGTGTTAACTTTGATCGGATTCGAGGTAAATCGCATCTTTCGTATCGGTTATCCGAAGATCAACCCTAAACCGTTACGGAATTATCTGAGCGCTGTTGTGAATATCATCCGAAGTAATAAATTGCTTTCCCTGTTTGCCGTGCTCGTTCAGGCAGTTTATGTATTCGAGGCAATTCTCACGATCAGGTTTCCGCAAAATCTTTCCGACAATCTCTACAACCACCTTTCCAGAATTGGATTCTGGCTGCAGCAGGGGTCATTGAAACACTATACCGGCTTCAGTCCAATTGGCACATTCTATCCCTATAATAACAGTCTACTGGCAACCCTCCCAATTGTTTTTTTGAAAACAGACCGTTTTGTTGGCTTGGTACAGTACAGCGCAGCAATCATGGCTGCAGTGGCCATTTATCTACTGGCGGAAAAGTTGGGTTTTTCCCGTAAAAGTTCGGCAATCGTCGCTCTTCTTTTTTTAACTTACCCGATCATCCTTTTCGAAGCCATAACCGTGCAAAATGACCTTCTGGCAGCCTGTTTTTGCATATGCGCCTTCGCTTTCCTGGTAACGGGCTTTGAAAAAGATAGGAGCATGTACCTTATTATTTCCACATTAAGTCTGGCTCTGGCTTTGGGAACGAATCAATATACCCTGTTTGCTTTACCAGGCTATGCACTCCTTTTGATGTATTACATATTCGCAAAACGCCAGGTGCGAAGGATCTGGAAATGGCTGGCAGTGATGGCGGTCTTTACCCTGCTGGTTGGATCATATTCTTACCTGCAAAACGCAGTGGTTCTTGGGAATCCCCTGGGTCCAAAGGGTTTCCTCCAACAAGTCGTTAAGTTTGAGGATCCAAATGAATTCCTGAGTAGAGCCCGTACAAATTCCGCCAGGTTGTTTGCACAATTCATCAGTTGCGACGGACTTCCCCCCGGCATGGAAATCACCTGCCTGAAGGGAAGGGCGAGCATTTTGGGTCCTTTGTTGCCTAAAAACATCGAATCCACAGATTTTTTGTATGATGTGGAACGTTTTTCACTGACCACATCATACAACCTCAATGCGGAATCCGCCTGGTTCGGCCCGATAAGTTGGGCGATCATTCTGCCCGGGTTGGTGTTGGGGATCGTGCGTGCGTTCCGCAGAAAGAAATGGAATGCCCTGTTCCTGTTAATTGCCTCCTTTTTGTTTTTCTGCTGCATTGCAGTGGTCAAGCATGGCTGGGATCCTTACCAGGGGCGATACTTGATTACGGCAGTTGTGCTTGCCCAGCCAGTCACTGCCGCTTTGTTTGACTCCAAGAAAGTACCAGTCAGGGTGTTCACTGGGCTGGTGTGCGCCATGAGCGCTTTTGTCATGTTGTATGCCGTAACAAGTAATCAAACACTGCCCACGTTAACTAGAAATTCACTGAAACGCTTGTATGCCTGGGGGAAGGAAAACAACAGCCTGGTGCAGAAGGTCGCTTATAAATTGATCCCACTGGCCAAATACGACAAGGACGTGTGGAAAATGACATCCCTTGAGGTGAAGACTTTTGCGAGCCATGATTATTACTTCAAAGCAGTATCGATGGTGGAAGCCAGCGTGCCCAGCAACGCCAGCCTAGGGATTGCGGTGGACCAACTCATGTTCTTTGATTACCTCTTCAGAGGGGAACATGTCAGCAGGGTGCTAACGCCTCTGATTGTGGATGGTGAACCCGTTCAATCGCAGGACGATTTTATCCTAATCGCCCCGCTAGTGCACTACTATTCGACCGACGATTACCAGGAGATCGGGACCGCAGGGGATTGGATTTTATGGGAAAAGATCAGATAGATTAACCAAAAAACACAATCCCAATGATGGATTTATATCAGCCCCGCAGGTAAAATTTATCCATCGCTTAAGAAGTTTGACGAACTTGAAGGAATTGGGGCTCTCTGCCATAATTGCAATAATGCTTGCCAAGCCTCTTGAACTTGCGAAAAGTGGAGATATAAGCCCCGTTCTATAACCTGATATTGTGGATAAAAACAGGAGTTTGACAATGAGCAAAAGAACAACAACGGTGCTCTTCACGTTATTATATTTTTTTACCTTAACGATAATTTTCGGAATCATGGTATTTCATCAGCTCAAGCACACAGATTTTTTTGACCATATAAATTATGCAAAAGACCTGCTGAAAAATGGGTATATCACAGCAAGACCGCACTTATTATTTGCCCAGTTGGTGATCATCGTCCGGTCATTGATCCCGTATAACTTGATGGCGATGATGGGTGAAGGAGCTCGGTCTATAATTCAATACAAATCATTTGACATTTCTGCATTAATTGTGGTTACTGCAGCGTATTTGTTCACAGCCGCTGTGATATTGAAACGCAATTTAAACCGTTTGCTTCATGAGAATTTCCGCGGGGCGCATGGGATATGCATTCTAATCACTACAATTATCCTCTTGGTTGGCCCGATCTTTATTTTTACTTTTCCCGATATACTGTATCTGGGATATTTCTCCCCCAATCCGTTTCACAGCCCCACATTGATCGTGGCAAAGCTGTTTGCGTTGATCTTATTCTATTTACTCATAGATAATTTTGAAAAAAAACCGAACCTAAAAACCATCCTTCTCATGGTCGGTGTTACCGTTCTGGCAACTGCAGCAAAACCAAATTTTACAATGACCCTGCTCCCCTCAGTATTTTTGGTGATCGTTCTTTTCTATATAAAAAAGTTACCCAGGGTGAATTGGTGGTTGGTTGTTGTCGGATTTGGGATAACAGCCGTGATCACACTCGGCCTGCAATTCTTAATTACATACACTGAGAGTAGTGGTGTGGATAAAATTATTCTTGATCCATTCGGTGTAATGCTCCTTTATTCCCCCAATCTATTGATCGTGTTTGTAAAAATTATTTTTTCCGTAGTCTTTCCCCTATACATTACTTTTTATTATCGACAAACTCACTCAAAGGAATTGCCTTTTAAACTGGCCTGGATCAATTTCATCATGGGTACGTTTACAGCCATCCTGTTTGCTGAAAGCAAAGGTTTTGCAGACGCCAATTTCTTCTGGGGACCCATCATTGGGGTGTTTATTTTGTTTGCTGTTTCAGTCTCTATTTATTTACCCGACCTGATCACCCGAATCCAAATGAAAATATCCACCTGGAAAGATTTTGTGCCCGCAGCTCTTTTGATATTGCATTTCATTTGCGGAATTATTTATTATGTTGATGCGATGTCGTCCGATAAATTGGCCTGGTAAGAGTTAACCAGTTTTGATAAAAAAATTTTGCTGACAAAGACACTTAGTTTATGAAGAAGGAAATTAATAATTTCATTATGAAAAGACAAAAATTCAATGTAATTTTTGCAGTGGTCTTTTTTTTAGGGTTGGCAATAATCTTTGGTGTCTTGGTTCTTCATAAACTTAATCATATTGATTATGTGATGCATATCGACTATGCAAAAGAACTGGCTGCGAATGGTTATGTCCCCGACTTACCTCATTTGTTATTTGCCCAACTGGTAATCATTGTACGTGCCTTATTGCCATTCAACCTGCTGATGAAGATCAGCGAGCACATCCGCTCGATCATTTTTTATAAATCCTATGAGATTCCTGCGCTGATCGTGGTTGTAGCTGCTTGCCTGTTCACTGCCTGGGTGCTGTGGAAACGTAATCTCAATGAATTGACTCGAAAAGGATTCCGCAATGCCAGCCTGATCAGCATGATCATCACAACGGTTGTGATGTTCGTCAGCCCCATCTTCTTTTTTACCTTTCCAGGCAACCTTTACCTGGGGTACTTTGCCCCGAATCCTTCTCATAATCCCACGCTGATCTTATTAAAACCATTTGCCTTGATCTGGTTTTATATACTGGGGGATTACTTTTTCAAGAAAGCCAACCTGAAGATCATGATGGTCACGATCGTGACGGTCATCCTCGCTACTGCCGCCAAGCCCAGCTTTACCCTAACGATCCTGCCGGCCATTGCGCTGCTGATGTTGTTTTACATCAAAAAATGGCGTGAGATTAACTGGCGTTTACTCATCGGCGTGGTTGGCATTCCCGCAGTGATCATGCTGGGGCTTCAGTATCTAGTCACGTATTCGGCCGGCGCGGGGGAGAAGATCATTTTTGCCCCATTCGCCACCCTGTTGGTATATTCGCGTGATTTGCCTATGGTGATCGTCAAGATCATCATGTCGATCGCCTTTCCACTCTATGTAACGATCCACTACTATAAGACTTCTGCGCGTGAGATTACCTTTCGGCTTGCCTGGCTCAACTTCCTCGTGGGTGCGGCGCTGGCTGTGTTCTTCGCCGAAAGCACGCGGTTGACCCAGGGCAATTTCCTCTGGTCCCCTTATGTGGGAGTGTTCATCCTGTTTGCGATCACGGTATCCGCGTATCTGCCTGACCTGTTCACCCGCATAAAGGAAAAAACTATCATGTGGAAGGATACCATTCCAGCATTTCTCCTTTTATTGCACCTCTTCTGCGGCATCTTCTATTTCGTGAAAGTTTTATTTATCGATTCGTTATTGACCTGACGGGGATTGTATATAATGTACATAGCCGTATGGAATCGGATTTTTTTATATACTAAAACCGAAGATTACTACTAAACCATGAAAAATCACAAACCTGCAATTTCAGTAATCATTCCGGTATATTACGCCGAAAAAACCCTACCTGTGCTGGTTCCAAAGATCAGCCAGGTTCTACAGCGCATCACCAGTGCCTACGAGATCATCCTGGTGAACGACGGCAGCCAGGATCATTCCTGGCAGGTGATCGGTGAACTGGCAAAGAGCGATGGGGCAATACGCGGCATCAACCTGATGCGCAATTACGGTCAGCATAACGCCGTGCTGTGCGGCATCCGCGAAGCGAAATACGAGCTCTCGGTGACGATGGATGACGATTTGCAGCATGACCCGCAATCGATTCCGCTGATGATTGCTGAACTCGACAAGGGTTATGACATGATCTACGGTTCGCCAAAAGAGGAACAGCACGGCCTTTTCCGCGATCTGGCCTCGCTGATCACCAAAATAACCCTCAGCACGGTCATGAACACCAAGTCTGCCCGCCACGTCAGCGCGCTCCGCATCTTCCGCACCAGGTTGCGTAACGCTTTCGATGGTTACAATGGACCATCAGTCTCGATCGATGTGCTGCTGAGCTGGGGAACCACAAAGATCGGTTATATCGAAGTAGATCATCACGAACGGACAGAAGGGGTCTCGCACTATACATTCAAGAAACTGGTGCTGCACGCGCTGAACATGATCACCGGTTTCAGCACTCTCCCGTTGAGGATCTCCACCGCCGTCGGATTTGTGCTAACGCTCTTCGGAATTGGCATCCTGGTTTATGTTCTTATCCGGTACCTCATCCAGGGCGGTGCGGTGCCTGGTTTTACCTTCATGACTTCGGTTATTTCCATCTTCTCTGGTGCGCAATTGTTTACCCTGGGCATCATCGGTGAGTACCTGGCGCGCATGCACTTCCGTTTGATGGACAAGCCGCCTTATGCTGTTGACGGTAGGACAGACGATGAGCGCGCTTGAGGTATCGGAAGTTGCGAGATTCCTTAACTGGGACAGCGACTTTTTCGGTAAAAGAATCGCACGTATCCAATCGCGCTGCCTAACCGCAGATGAAGCCAAGGGCGTTGACCTTTGGTGTAGGACACAGCATATCGACTGTGTTTATTACTTGGCGGACGGAGCGAACACTGACTCTTCAACTCAAGCAGAAAAGCACGGTTTTCATCTAGTGGATCTACGCGTTACTTTTAGCCGGGATCTTACGTGCGATCTTCCAACGGCAGTGTATGAAGATCTGCGGGAGGCAGGGGAAGGGGACTTGTTGCATTTGAAAAAAATGACGCGCGAGAATCACACCATTTCCAGGTTCTTTGCTGATACTCATTTCGATCCGAAACGCAGCGCTGAAATGTACGAGGTCTGGATAGAAAATGATTTCAGACGCGAAAACGGGCAGCTGTGGGTCAAGGTGGTGAACGACCTGGCGGTCGCGTACACCAGCGTCACTTTGCATGGCAAAAACGCGGAGATTGGACTGGTGGGTGTGGATGCCGGGCATCGGCGCAAGGGCTACGGGGCAGAAACGGTCAATTGGACGCTGCAGCGCTTGGCGGAAGCGGGGATGAGCAGTGTTGAGGTTGTAACCCAGGGCAGAAACATAGCCGCCCAGGTTCTTTATGAAAAATGTGGATTTGTGACCAAGTCCTTCGATCTCTGGTATCACAAATGGTTTTAGATAAGGACATCATGAACAACATTCCATTCAACCGACCTGCTTACATTCTTAAGTCCAAAGAGTACATCGACGAAGTTCTGGCCAAGGGTCATCTTTCGGGTGACGGCGACTACACAAAAAAATGCAATCATCGGTTGGAGGAGATCGTGGGGGCGCCAAAAGCCCTACTGACCACCAGTTGCACGCACGCCCTCGAAATGAGCGCCTTGCTGCTCGACCTGAAGCCTGGAGATGAGGTGATCGTTCCATCTTTTACTTTTGTTTCCACTGTTAACGCTTTTGTACTACGCGGTGCCAAACCAGTTTTCATCGATATACGCCCCGATACACTCAACCTGGATGAAAAACTGCTAGAGAGAATGATTAACTCAAAAACCAAAGCCATCTATGTGGTGCATTACGCCGGCGTGAGCTGCGAGATGGACGAGATTCTGGCCATTGCCGCCCGGCACCACATTTCCGTGGTCGAGGACAATGCCCATGGATTATTCGGCAAATATAAAGGGAAAATGCTTGGCAGTTTCGGAGCACTGGCAACACAAAGTTTTCACGAAACTAAGAACATCTCCTGCGGTGAAGGCGGGGCATTGATTATCAACGATCCGGTTTACTGCGATCGTGCAGAGATCCTGCGCGAGAAGGGCACCAACCGCAGCCGCTTTTTTAGGGGGCAGGTGGACAAATATACCTGGGTGGATATGGGGTCAAGCTACCTGCCATCCGAACTCCTGGCGGCGCTGTTATTTTCACAGCTTGAAGCTGGTGAGCAGATCCAACTGAAGCGCGGATCGTTATGGAATCGCTATAACACCGAACTGAAGGACTGGGCGGTAAAAAATGGTGTACGCCTCCCGTATGTACCCAATTATTGCGAGCAACCGTATCACATGTTCTATATGCTGTTTCCAACGCTGGAAGTACGTACGCGTTTTATCAGCCAATTGAAGGAAAATGGTATTCTGAGCGTGTTTCATTACCTGCCGCTGCATAATTCGGACATGGGATTGAAATTCGGTGGAAAAACAGGCGACTGTCCGGTGACTGAACAGATCAGCGACCAGTTGGTAAGGCTGCCATTGTTCTACGGCATGCAGGAGGAAGACATAGACCGGGTGATCGCGCAAATTAAGAAGTTTATCGTGTAAATTTTTATTCTATGAATCATAATCAGGTTACTGAGTATAGTACCTGTTTTTTTTCCTCACTTATGTGAAACGATAATATGTACCAATACCAATTACTGATCGCCTCTTTTTTAAAGATTATTATGTAGACTAATACAACTCTGGCGTATCTGCAAGGATGTGAGCCGTTCTATTCAGATATTTGGTTTCCTATGTTAATTACCCGGTGAAATGTATTCAGCAGCTGAAGATATAATGAATCTATTCTGCAATATGTAATTAAAATTTGTGTGGAGAAAGTTGAATCAATTGCCTAACAGACCTTTACACATTACAAAATTCATGAAAAACCTTTTTGCACAGGCAAATGGATCGCCGGAATATTTTGTGCTGATATTCATCCTGGTTTTTGGCATTCTTTTGACCTTATTTATTCCCATTGGGGCAGGGACGGATGAAGAGACGCACATCGGCAGAATTTGGGAGATGTCTTCGGCGGAATTTATTCCAAATAAATATTTATCTGCTGGACCAAACTATCCCTGTGCTTTTTTTGAGACCTCTTATTATAATGATCCCTTTTATACGCCAATCAGTTGGAAGAAATGGGTTTCTCAGTTCAAAATTCATATTGATTGGAGTAGTTTTTGTGATTCACCAACCAGGTCCAGATATTTCCCGACCATGTACATTTTTCAGGCTTTCATCATGGGGGTGGTGGGTCGACTGCTGGACTTCCCTGTAACGCTAATTTATTATTTACTGAGATTTTCGTACGTATTGATTTATGCAGCGCTTGGATTTTTCACTGTGAGGAAGGTGCCTTTCGGGAAATGGCTTTTCGTAATTTTATTGCTGTCTCCCACCTCGCTATTTCAAGCATCGACCATTAACATCGATTCGATCAACAACGGCGTCTCATTTGCGTTCATTGCCTGGATATTGTTCCTGATTTCTTCCAAATCCGAAGGTTTTAAAAAATCCGAATGGCTTATTACGCTCGTATTATCGTTTTTTATTACAACGATAAAAATTAATGCACTCCCATTGTTGCTGCTGTTACTTGTCGTTCCAAGAGAGAAATTTGGGTCAAAGAAATGGCTTTCTTTATTTATTGGTCTCTTGATACTGTTTATCGCTGTCGTGAGCCTGGGGTGGAACTTTTTAGCCTCTTCCGACCAATTATTTACCAAAACCGAAGAAACGTACGATACACTTTCGCAAATCAGGAATATTTTCCGGAACCCTGCGCATTTTATAAATTCGTATATTTATGTAATTAAAAATCACTTTTTTGATTTTTTGCGAGATTGGATTGGTGTAACTGGTTATTATTCCTGGGACCTGCCCATTAGTCTCTATATAATTTATGGCATTACACTGTTAATGACCTTGTTTATTGAAACCAATAAGGGAGTATTAAACAAATTACAAAAAACCATCATTTTAGTCGCTTTCCTGGGGTCGGTTTTTTCCACAATTCTGATTTTCTATCTCTCATATAATGATCCGAATGAACTAGAGATACCGGGCATCTATGGCCGTTATTTTGTTTATTTGATGCCCTTATTCTTAATTTTGTTAATTCCCAAAAAGGAAATGAAGGTTGTGAACGCTGCCTGGATCAAGGCGGGAGTAATAATCACCAATTGTTTATTGGTAATTTCCTTGTTTCTTTTCTACCACGTCGATTGCGGTAATTCATTCTTGCGTTTTGCTAAATGTGAACTTCCGCGTTATCGAAACTGGGCGATTGATACCGCAGCAGTAGTCATTGTTGATCATGATATTAATGCAAGTCAGTCAATGATTGCCAGATGTGATCAGCTATCAAATATCAGTTTATATACCAAAAAAGATTCACCGAAAAATGATTTTGTTCTTAATATAATGGACGATCAAAACAATACCATCGAAATTAACAATATTGAAGTGATCCATTACAACGATCAAGTCGATAAAAGAGTATATTCTTTTCAACCGATAGATAATTCTAAGAACCGGGAGTTTACAATGAAACTCTCCATTACAAAACTTCCAATAAATACCGAATTTCTATATTCCCCGATGGGCGAGTATCCAGATGGTAAATTCGTGGTCGATGATACCGTTATGAGCGGAGACCTTTATTTTAACTACGAATGTAAAATTGGCCTGCTGGAATTAATTGGCAGAAATTAATGAGGTTACCCGCAAAATGATGATATTTATCTGTATTAAAAATCATGCTTCACAACTTAACCTTTCCAGGAATATATCGTGAAAAAGTTATCAACGCTCCAAATAATATTGGCAATATCCGTGTTGATCATACTTGTGGTCGTTGCGTATATTCCCGATATGCACAGCGTCGGTTTCCTGCAGGACGACTGGAATACGCTGTTCATGACCGAACAGCGCGGAGCAGGCAGCCTGGTGGCGCATTTCGAAATCGACCGTCCGCTGCGCGGATATTTTGGACTGCTGGAAGACCGCTTGTTCGGAACGCAAATGATTTGGTACCAGGTCACGGCGCTGACGATGCAATTGTTGGGATCCCTGTTCTTTTTTATAACCCTGATGCTGATCTGGCCGAATCAATGGAAATTCAACCTGATGGTCTGCAGCCTGTTGATCATCTACCCCGGTTTTCATGAATTGCAGCACGCCTTCGATTACCAGGCGCATATCCTGGCCAGGATGTGCATCCTGTTATCCATTATGCTGAGTGTTTGGATCACCTTCATCAGGCAGAAATGGCTCAAGGCCGCGGGCGTGCTGCTGGCTTTGACGCTGGCTTTGATCGGGTATGGATTAATGGACGTGTATATCGGCATGGAAGGACTGCGCCTGGCTTTGTTCCTTGCCCTGTTCAAACAAAAAAAGGGCATTACGTCCCTCAAGACATACATGTTCCTGACTATTCTGTTTATCGTCAATGCGGCCCTTTTTTCTATTTGGAGATTGTTCCTGTTCGAGACCAGAAGGGCATCGGTGAATGCGGGCACCATGCTCTCGGCATATCAAAATTTTTTCCCGAAGATGGGGGAGGACCTGCTCGAGCTTGTTAAAAACCTGTACCGCCTGTGTGTCTCCGCTTTTTACCAGCCGTTGATCTTGTTCTCGAAGCACGTGGAAACCAGCCGACTGCTGATCGGCTTGGCAATGGCAGCCGCTGCGGCTGCCCTGGTCGTATATTTACTCCATATCGGTTCCTCTGCGAGTGACTCGAACCGGGCGGATCAAAAATCGTTTGCCTGGTCAATGATCTGGATCGGTTTGTTCGGCGCGGCGGTATCACTGGTTCCCATCATTTTTGGCGGGCGGGGGATCGTCTACGGTCTTTTGGGGGACCGGTTCTCCTATCCCGGTGCAGCGTCAGCCTGCATGCTGATCGCAGGAATTCTGGCGCTTGTCAAAAACAGCAAACTCCAGCTGACTGTTTTTTCACTGCTGGTTATCGTCAGCCTGCTGACCCAATTTGCGAACGATGAAATATTCAAGAAGAATTACCGGCAGACCAACGAGGTCTGGTGGCAGATGTCGTGGAGAGCGCCGCAGATCAAGCCCGGCACATTGTTAAGCGGTGAATATCCATACGGCATGCTGGATGAAGATTACACCATCTGGGGTCCGGCCAACCTGATTTATTATTCCGGTGAATATGACCTGGTTCTCACTGCGGAGATTTTGAGCCCCGAGACCCTGTCCAAATTTACCGCTCAAACCACCGAACTTTATACACGGCGGATCGTGACGTATGAACGCGATTTCAGGAATCCATTGATCTTCTCCAAGGGGAACGATTCCTGCCTGCACCTGATCGACGGTCAGCACCCGGAATTTTCGGCTGGAGATGCCGAGTATATCCGAAAGGCGGGAGCCCTTTCCGACATCGGAAGGATCGATGCGGCTTCCGGCTATGAACCGTCACCGCGGGTGGATCTGTTCGGAGCGGAGCCCGCGAGAGGCTGGTGCTATTTCTATCAAAAGGCTCAGCTTGAACGACAGAAACGGGATTGGGCGGCGGCAGCAGAATATGGTCGGACGGCGTTGGAGAAGGAATACACTCCCGCCGATGCAATGGAATGGCTGGTTTTCCTGCAGGCGTTCGCATACACCAATGATCCGCTCTACGAGCAGGTCAAAGCAATGGTCCTTCAGGATGTCTACACTTCGGGGCAGGCTTGCGGCGTGTTCACCTCGTATTCCGCCGAGATGGCGGGAACGGCTTACGCCGAGGCGCACGTGCGCTTGATCCAGGAATTCTGTAATTAAAAAAATTCTCCCAGGTTGTGCAACCTGGGAGAATGACGATATTTATGAAGGCTGTGCGGTTCCTGCAGATTCAGCCCGGGCTTTGAGTTCGGCGTGCATGTCGTTGATATCCTTGGGGATGAGCAAAATGGCGCCAAGAATAAAGAGGAAGCACAGCGCCCAGGTACCGAGACTGATCACCATGATCGAGAATTTAACCGAAAAGGCATCGGCGATGAGACCGGCGATGAGAGGGGAGGCGGCTGCTCCAAAGGACTCGATGAAGTTTTCCACAGCGAGGGCGGTGGAGCGGATCTCCGGCACGGTCACGTCGTATACGGTGGAGATGATGTTGGGGGAGGCGAAGGGCATGGAAACGGCGGTCACCATCAGCAGCGCGGCGAACAGAATGACCTGCTCGTTGGGCACCGACATGGTCAAATAGAGGAACACCGCGCCTACAAAGATGCCGATCGCTCCGGCGATCAGGCGCCCGCGTTTGGTGCGCTTGAAGAGCTTGTCGCCCAGCAACCCGCCCAACGGATAACCGGCGGCCATGAAGAGCACTGCGGGAGCCATGATGAGCAGCTGCGTGTTGCTGTCGTAGCCTCTGCCGGTTTCAAGATAGCCGAAGAAGTAGTAGGTGATCACGTTCCAGGGAAAGACGCCGAAGAAACCCTGCAGGAAGACCAGGATCAGGCTGCGCTTTTTGAACAGATCGCCGACCGCTTTCCAGTTGAACTTGTAGCGGCTGACCTCCACGCCCTGCAGTTCTTCCTCGCCGCTGCCGCGGGGCACGTCTTTGACGCCGAAGAAAATGGCGATCGAGAGCAGCACACCCAGGGAGCCGGTGATGTAGAAGACCGCGCGCCAGCCGATGACGCCGCCCAGCAGCAGCGCCAGCACCATGCCCAGCAGGTAGCCAATGGGCTGGGTGAGCTGCAGAATGCCGTAGACCTTGCCGCGCGATTTGGGAGGGTAATAATCCGAGATCAGGCTGTACATGCCCGGGTAGCTGGAATCATCGATGCCGGTCGAGGAGCGCGTCACCAGGAAGGCGGGGAAGGTCTTCACCACGGCGCTCAGCCAGGTGGTCATACCCCAGATCAGGGAGGCCAGCGAGAGCATTTTTCCGCGGTTTTGGCGGTCGTTCAGCCAGCCCCAAACCGGATAGAGCAGCGCTCCGACTACCAGGGCGCCGGTGTTGATCGCTCCCCATTGCGTATAGGTCATGTTGAAGGTGCCCATGACCTGGTTCTGCATGGGACCGATGAGGAGTTTATCGGTCTGGTGCAGGAGCATAAAAATGAAGAAAAGTGTTACGGAGGTACGTGCGGCACGGTTAAACTTGATCCGGTCGTTCATGAAGATCACCTCTAACTGGAGTTGTGGATAGGTACCTGCCTATTATATAGCAACGCGCCATACAGGCAACCGTTTTTTGGCTGTTTTTTGATGATTTATTGCTTCTGATTATTTAAGTAAATCGGAAGTTATATTAATTTGGGGATTTTTGTCATTGCATATCCGTAAATCTGCCAGGAACATTTTTTATCATTCTGCGGTATAAAGGGTCTCATTAATTGGATCATTAATGAAAATTTCTTACCTGCTCAAGAGCGCGACAAACTGGATTTCAGACCTGACCGTCGGCGGGACCTGGGGACGAACCCAGGCGGACGGCGTGCAGAAGAACCTGCGCTGGTTCTGGTTCGACGGGCTGTTTGCCTCCGCGCACGATAACATCTACCTCAATTACGTCAGCCTCTATGTGCTGGTACTGGGTGCCACCCAGGCGCAGGTGGGCTTGATGAGCTCGTTCTCCAACCTGACCGCGGCATTGCTGCTGCTGCCGGGGGCTTTTCTAGCCGAGCGCTTCGTAGACAAGCACAAGGTCAGCCTGTTCTGCATTGGGGGTCTGACGCGGCTTTCTCTGCTGCTGCTGGTGTTCGTCCCCATCCTTTTCAAGGGAGCCAACCTGGTGTGGGCTGCCATCTTCTTTTCCGTGCTGCGCGACGGCTTCGCCAACCTGGGTTACCCGGCGTGGATGGCGGTGACCAACGACATCGTACCCATCGACGGGCGCGGACGCTATTTCGGCTCGCGCAACTTCATCATGGGCATCGCCGGCATCCTGATCACGCTGCTGGCCGGCAAGATCATCACCCTCTACGTCGATCAACTGGGTTACCAGATCGCCATGGGCGCGGCTTTCGTTATGGGTATGGCGTCCACGTATAGCTACGCGCATATTCAAGTGGGTTATCCCCTCCCCCACCGGGCAACGCCTGCCAGGGTCCACTGGCGCGGGTTGCTGACCGACCTCAAGAAGCGACCGGCTTTCCTGGTGCTGATCCTCACGGCGGCGGTGTGGAACTTTGCCATCAATGTTTCGGGACCCTTTTTCAACGTGCACATGCTACAGGACCTGCGCTTCACCGCTTCGGAGATCGGCCTGCTGAACGTGGTGACCGTGCTGAGCGCACTGGTGGTGCAGAATCCGCTGGGCGCCCTCTCCGACCGCCTGGGAGCGCGCAGGCTGCAGCTGATCAGCATGATCGTCATTCCCGTGCTGCCCGTGGGCTGGATCTGGGCGACCACGGTGTGGCACATTGCCCTGCTGAACATCCTCAACGGCGTGATCTGGGCAGCCTACAACCTGTCTTATTTCAACCTTTTGCTGGAATTCATGCCCTCCGACAAGGTGCCCATGCTTTCCGCCGTCTACCAGGTGGTGGTGGCATTGGCGCTAGCGCTCGGCGCGCTGGTGGGCAGCGGCATCGTCGACCTCTGGGGGTTCACCGGCGTGCTGGTGGCTTCGGCAGCCATCCGCTGGATCTCTGCCGGCTTGTTCGGCAGGTTCGTCAAGGCGCCAACAAAATCAGCCGGGGATTTGTCAGCGTAGCCGGCTGGAGGTTTCCCCGATCTCAATTCCCCTCCCCTCTCGTAAAAAACGCTCCCCCGGAAATGCTCCGGGAGGCAAAGAACGCTCGGGGGCGCGAAGATCGCGGAATCTTCCCAATGCGGGATCGTAAAAACGGGCTACATAATAGTACAGCCCAATTTCCGCCTCGTTCCTCTGCCCGGTATACTGGTAGTCGGTGAACGAATTCCCCGATCTCAGTTCCCCATACGCCGTGTACTTGAGCGAGGTCAGCAGTGTCCCTGCGCCGGCCGCGGTGACGCTGGTTGAGCCTAAATGATCCGAGAGCAGCCAGGTGATAGCGCCGTTTTCCCGCATGGCAATGCGTACACTGCCTGCGAAGTAGTATTTGAATATCTTCTCAGTCGCTCCCTCCACGCGCTTCTCGTAGCTGGAGTTGGGGTAGTAGGTGGTGACGCTGCCAATGATCGATTTAACAAGATTCCCCCTCTCGCTCCCCACTCGCAAAAAACGCGAGGGGGCGCAAAATTCGCGTCGCTCGGGGGTGCAAAAACCGCGACCGTCCCCGTCGTAGAAGTACTCGGCCTTTCCATTGGGCGCGGAAGAGGTGGGGGTCAGTGTTGGGGTGGGCGTTACCGTGAAGGTGGCGGTCGGGCTGGGAGTGGCTGTGGCGCCGCTGCCGGTGGTGACCTCCAGCACCGGGGGATGCGCGCCCTCCTTGGAGGAATAGTCCGCGCCGTTGCCCGAGGTGGAGGACACCCGCAGCGAGTA
>DAOUGM010000035.1:0-3379 GCA_034428895.1 Anaerolineaceae bacterium | reverse complement strand
CAGATACAGTTTAAAAACACGGTCATCCTTGACCTGGAGGGCGTGGAAGAAAACTGGTTGGCCAGGATGAAACAAAAGACACGTTACAACCTGCGCCTGGCGCAAAAGAATGGAGTCGTGGTTCGAACCGCTGAACTGCAAGACCTGCCCATGCTGTATCAGATGTATGCGGAAACGGCACGGCGTGATAATTTCATCATTCGACCCGAAGAGTATTACCTCGATGTCTGGAAAAAATTCATTCAGGCCGGTATGGCCGAAGCATTGATCGCAGAAGTGGAAGGCAAGCCAGTGGCTGGCCTGGTTTATTTTTATTTTGGCACGCAAGCCTGGTATGTCTACGGCATGTCCACCAACCTGCACCGCGAAAAGATGCCAAACTATTTACTGCAATGGGAGGCCATGCGCGCGGCGAAAGCAAAAGGCTGCCTGATCTACGACCTGTGGGGAGCACCGGAGACGTTTGCCAAAGACGATGCCATGTATGGAGTGTACCGGTTCAAAGAAGGCTTGGGCGGTATTGTCGTGCGCACCATGGGAGCCTGGGATTTGCCGGTAAACAAGATCGCCTATTTTGTATTTCAAACCGTGATCCCGCGAATTCTATCCGTTACGCGGTTGATACGCAGAAGACAGATCCAGCAGGAGGTTCAATGAACATCCCCCGGGTTCACATTGCCCATTTACCCACACGAATCGAAGCGCTTGAACACATATCTGTATTTCTGAAAGGACCGCAGATCTACTGCAAGCGAGACGATCAGACCGGGTTAGGATTTGGCGGCAATAAAACACGTAAACTGGAATTTCTGCTGGCGGAAGCCCGGCAGGCCGGCGCCCAAACGCTGCTCAGCGTGGGAGCAATCCAATCCAATCACTGCCGCCAGACGGCAGCCATGGCAGCGCGTTTCGGTTTCGATTGCATCCTGATCCTTTCCGGCAGCGAACCGGAAATTGCCAGCGGCAACCTTTTCCTGGACAAACTGTTCGGGGCGGAGATCGTATGGGCAGCGCGGGAGACCCGCGACAGAGTGCTGGATGAAGTCTTTGCCGATGCACTTGCCAAAGGACGCAAACCGTACAAGATCCCCTACGGTGGATCAAGTTCCGTGGGAATGATGGGTTATATCGAAGCCATGACCGAGCTTAAGCAGCAGGGGATGGATTTTGACTGGATCGTCACCGCGTCTTCCAGCGGAGGCACCCAATCGGGGATGCTGCTGGGCGCAATGAAGTGCGGATTTGTGGGAAAGATCCTGGGCATCAGCATCGAAGAAAAAGCGCCGATCCTGCGTGATACCGTTGCGACCCTGGTACGCGAAGGGGCTGACCTGCTGGGATTGAAAATTGACATCCCCGCCGAAAATATACTGGCGAACGACGATTACCTGGGCGGCGGTTACGGTATATTGGGTGAACCTGAGATCGAAGCCATCCACCTGTTTGCCCGCCATGAAGGATTATTGCTCGACCCGGTATATACCGGGCGGGCGGCTGCAGGAATGATCGACCTGGTGCGGAAGGGTTTCTTTAAACCCGACGAGAAGATACTTTTCTGGCATACCGGCGGCACTCCGGCCTTGTTCGCAGAACCCTACCTTTCTCTGCTGCAGAAGCACTAAAGCATACAGACGACGACAAGATTTGTCGTGCTATAATGCTTTGCGAGAAGTGAAGCAATGAATATTGACATTTCCACCACCGTAAAAGTAATCCTTGTACTGATTGCAATCGCCGGTGTTACCAGCCTGGTGATGGCGTTCAAGTCGATCCAGGCAGGACATAAGTTGCAGTTTTATCAGAAGCGGCAGATCCTTGTGCTGCATGGATGGCGGCTCGTGCTGCTCGCGGTTGCCCTTGGTTTCGGCGGATTTTTATTGAAGAAGGTAGGGGAACCGGCGGTATATAAGTATTTTCCGCCTTCTCCAACCATCACACGTACCCCTACGATCACCATCACGCCTACCATCACCTTGACGCCCTCCCAGACGTTTACTCCAACGATCACTCTGACCCTGGCGCAGACGTACACCCCGGCGCTGCCAGAGCAATTGCAAACGATGATCAAAACTCCGGTGGGCGTGGACACCAATGCAATTTTCAGCCCGATTACGTTTTCCACCCAGGTGGAAGGCGGTGTGGTGGTCGATACCCAGGAAAACTTTGATCTGCCGTTGAAAACGATCTATGGTGGTTTTTCTTATGACCGCATGGCGCTGGGATTGCAGTGGTCGGCAGTCTGGTTGTATGAAGGGAAGATCGTTTGCTCTGAGACCAAGGAATGGACTTACGCGCCGGGTGGATACGGGTTCACCGACTGCACCCGTCCGCAAGCAGAATGGCAACCTGGAGATTATGAGGTTCAGATATTCGTGGGGCAAACCTGGAAAAGCTCGGGCAGGTTTACCGTGCAGGGCATCAAAATCGACAACACGGCCATCGCCGAAACACCCACTCCCACACCCCCGGCCAGGTGATCTACAAATTTTGGGTTTGAGGTTTCGCCAGGCACCCTGCAATTTGAGCAGCCAACCTGGCGTTACTCTTTAATAATGCCAGATTGGCTTGCAAGCTCTTCCCTTTTGTAGACTGGTTGAGGTTCTTCAACAGGAAGGGTGTCAGTTCCGCTCCGCCAATGCCAAGTACTTCGGCTTCAACGACGGCACGTTCAATGGATTTATTGATTTCCTCTGTGTCCAGTGATTCGCCTTCCGGAAGCGGATTGCACACCAGTATCGAGGAGTGATTCCCCGCCGACCAGTGTGCCCGGGCGATATGCGCTGCTTCATCGGGGGAGTCGATCGTGGCATCCACTCTCAATCCACTGCTACAGGAATAAAACGCCGGGAATTCATCCGTTCGATACCCTAGAACCGGGATTCCCCGCGTTTCCAGGGCTTCGAGCGTGGCCGGCAGGTCGAGGATGGACTTGGCGCCGGCGCACACCACGATCAGCGGTCTGCGGGCCAATTCATCGAGGTCGGCCGAGATATCAAGGTGTTGACCGCGGTGGACACCGCCGATACCACCGGTGGCGAAGACCTGGATTCCGGCGGTATGGGCTGCAACCAGGGTGGCAGCCACCGTCGTCCCACCGCTTAATCCCTTGGCAATCCCGATCCCCATTATCCGGCTGCTTACTTTCAACACTTTTTCACCTAAGGCTAATGACGATAACTCATCGGCCGTGATGCCAATCGAAATCTTGCCATCGATTAGCGCAATGGTGGCTGGAGTTGCCCCATTCTCTCGCACGATCTTCTCCAGATCCAAGCTCAGTTCTTCATTCACCGGATGTGGGAGTCCGTGGGTGAGCACCGTGGATTCAAGCGCCACCACGGGATAACCCCTCGCAAGGGCGAGGGCAACCTCTGGATGG
>DAOUGM010000034.1:0-2420 GCA_034428895.1 Anaerolineaceae bacterium | reverse complement strand
GTGACATCACCTTCCGCGCCATGTTCCTGGTGTACAACGCCGGCATATAGATAACGACGAAAAAGACCTGGCAAGACCGCGAAGAGATCCTCCAAGAGATTCGAAGACCAGGAACTTGCCGCATGGATGCGCTCCTTGGAATAGTCCGCTGTTTTCTTAGTGTCTCGCCTTGCGCACCTGGATGAAAATGGCGACCAGGATCACCGCAACTGTGATGAGTCCAAAAATGGGGATATAAAACGCAAAGAGGTGTTGCATAAAATTCGGAAAATAAAACAGCACAATTCCAATGCCGATCAAAATGATCACGGTTGTTAAAATGCGCTTGATAGACTTCAAGAATTTCCTCCCTGGTTTAAAATGATACGATGCGCTCCGATTCCACCACCCAGCTCGTCAACTGGCTCATGGTGCTGATCTCGATGCCCTCGATCAGCGCCAGGTTCTTGACCCCGCGCGTTTCGGCGCACGAACCGCAGGCTTTGACCTGCCCGCCGTGACTGATGACCGACCGCAGCATGCGTTCGATGTTGTAATACCCCTGCGGGGTTGCCTGGCCGGGCAGCGCACAGGTCACCGCGTCCGCCATCAGGAAGACCCGCACTTCCACGCTCTCGGCATGTTCCTTTTGCAGCGCCATGGCCATGCGTAGCGCGTTGTAGGCTTTTTCCGAACCGTACGGAGCATCGTTGATGATGATCAATACCTTCATGGGTTCTCCTTCGGGCGCTGTGGATCATATGTATTATATCCAAATCAAAACCGCCGCACAGGGCGGGTTGAGAATCTCTGCCCTTCAAAAGCAAATCGGATACAGAAAACAAAAAAAGTAGTGCGGCTTCAGCTGAATTTTCTTTGAGTTATACCAGGCCAAATTTGATTAAACTTTCGGCCATTTCAATGATTGTTACTTTATATGGGCGCGGTTGCCAGTCGAACACCGATTTCACCTGCTCGGTGGAAATACCATATTGCCAATCAATAGTCTTCGCCACCGCGTTTACCTTGGGATCGAAAATCCCGAGAAAGCGGATGATCAGGCTTGGGATATGTTTGTGCGGGATCTTATACCCGCGGCTGGAAAAATGCTCGTGGAGGATCTGCGAAAATTCAAGCAGCGTGATGGAGGCACCATTACAAATAAACCTTTTGCCGCAAGCTTGAGAAGTGGTCATTGCCCGTATCAGTATATCTGTCAGGTCGCGCACATCAACCAGATCGAGTTGTGAGCGCGAGATGCCGGGGACTTTTGCATGCATCAGGGTGCGATACCATTCCGTGGAAGTGTGCAAGTGTCCGTCTAAAACAGGACCCATGACATTCGTGGGGTTCACGACCACTAACTCCATTTTGGAGGAATTCTGATCGCTGTTGATCAAATTCCAGGCTGCCTGTTCGGCCAATGTTTTCCCCTTGTGATAGATCAAGCGTGGGCGGTCCACGTCGGACCAGTCGGCTTCGGTAAAGACTTTTCTTTCACCTTCATGACCGTCGAAGATGGCTCCAATCGTTGATAGAAAGACCATGCGGTGAATACCTTCTTTCATTGCCGCTTTTATTACGCGTAAAGTGCCCTCCAGCGCCGGGGCGATCAACACATTTTCATCTTTAGGATTTTCAGCAATGTAAGGTGATGCGGTATGGATGACCGAGTCGCACCCCTTTGCAGCGGTCTCCCATCCTTCCTCTTTCATCAGGTCGGCTCGGGCAAATTCAAGTCCGGATGTATCCAAAATTGCAGAAAGGATTTGTTGCACTTTCTTTTCCTGAATTTCCGATCTCACCGTGGCTCTTACCTGATACGATCGTTGCAAACAACTTAATACGGTATGCAATCCGATGAATCCGCTTGCCCCGGTGACAAGCACTTTTGAAATGGCTTTGTGTGTCATGCGTCCATCCCTCCTTTTGCCTAAACGACCAATTAACCCCGAAAAATTTTTTCCGTCGACTTTAATGGATACGATTGGATATGGGAGGAATAAATACACTAATAATGAACTCTTGAGTGCCTAACCCTCTTGATTACGAGTTCTGGTTTCTGGGATTATTATAGCGTTTTTTGTAATTAACGATTCATGTTGTCCGTTTTTACAGTTTATTGGGTGCGTCCCATGGCGCACCAATTTGCTGACTCCCCTGCCCCTTTGGAAAACTCGCTCGGGGTCGTGAAGATCGCGAGAATCCTTTTTGCGTACCGTATTGAGGGATTACCCGTGCCCTCGATTACGATAAAAAAAGGCCGGAGCTCCGGCCTTTTCTCGTATTTTTATGGTTGGCTTACTGTGCTTGGAACGTATCCGCTCACATCAAAAACGGAGCTTGCGCTGGTCATGACTGTCGGCAAAGTCCCGTTCCATTTGGTGAGAAATAAAAATTGGAGATATTCCGGGGTCAAAGAACCGGTATCCTTCATCGCC
>DAOUGM010000033.1:0-35682 GCA_034428895.1 Anaerolineaceae bacterium | reverse complement strand
TTTAATCGAATAGGAACATAAAGATTTATGAAAACGATCCATATCGCCTCAATTAATCCGGTCAAGGTTCAGGCTGCAGTTGAAGGGTTTCGACAGATGTTTCCTGGCGAGGTTTTCGAAGTCATCCCGTGCAAGGTGAATCCTGGCATCGCACCGCAGCCGATGGGTGATGTAGAAACCCTGGATGGGGCAGAACGGCGTGCTCGTGCGCTGCGCGAGTTATTTCCTCTCAGTGATTATTGGATCGGGATTGAGGGCGGGATTGCAGAACGATCGATCGGCATGGGAACCTTTGCCTGGGTTGTGGTAATGACAAAAGACCGCATGGGACGCGGTAAAAGTGGAGAGTTTTTTCTTCCAAAAAAGGTTGCCGACCTGGTGCGCCAGGGTATGGAACTTGGCGAGGCTGACGATTTATTTTTTTCTCGAAATAATTCCAAACAAGGAAATGGGGCGATCGGCATTTTAACCGATGATGCCGTGGACCGTACCAATCTTTACGTTCCTGCTGTAATATTTGCCTTGATACCCTTCAAACATCCCAACCTGTATCCCCCCAACTAGACGAGTCAGGGGCTCTCATCCACGGCCGAATTTTGCGTTAATTGGCTTGAATACCACTGCAAATATTCAGAGACATGCGCGCTCCAATATGCGTTTTCATGCCTGCCCTCGTTCTGGTGGAATTCATACGCAAAACCAAGTTCCTTTAAAAAATCGACAAATTCTAGGATTTTATCCTTTTGTTCGTCTTTTTTTCCCATATCGATGTAGATCGATGGAAATTCAGCCAAAGACTGCGCTGCTCCAGTTTCCCGTTCGATTCGGCTATACTCGCCGTAAAACAAGGGGGCGCTATGAGCACCCATCGCCGTAAAGATCTCGGGGTGTGAAAAACCAAGATAGACCGCCCAGTTTCCTCCACGGGAAAGCCCTCCAATTGCCCTTCCGGAACGCGTGGAATAAGTTCGATATTGTTTATCAATAAAGGGAATCACATCCTGGAGCAGCACATTACCGAACTCTGAGGTTTCCGGTCCAGAACGCCAGCTTTCCTCAAAGGGCATGACGATGATCATAGGTTGGATCTTTTTCTCAGTGATGAGTTGATCGGCCGCAGCGGTCAGACCGATCTGGATCCACTGGTCGGAAGGTGCCGCCTGGCCGTGCAGCATATAGAGGGTCGGGTATTTTTCACTCGAATTCGCTTTATAACAAGGCGGCAGGTAAACGGTCACGATCATCGGGCTGGAAAGTCTATCAGTGGGGATTTTTACTTCTTCTATGGTTCCCGAAGTCTCAGTGCATACAACTGGGGTGGAGGTTGCGGTGGCGTGCGGTTCTCGAGTTCCTGGTGTTGTGGGAGTTCGCGTTTGTGCGGCGGGTGTATTCTTTACCGCATCAACATTGATTGTCTGACAGGCGGATAATGCGCAGAGCAGCAGGGAAATGGAGAATAACAGGATACTTTTTCTCAACATAGGCAGTAGGTCACGAGGTTCTGCGTCATCATAGATTCCTTGACGGGAGAAGACTCTTCGGATTATACTCTATGCGTTCGGGGTGTAGCGCAGTTGGCAGCGCACCGCGTTTGGGACGCGGGGGCCGGCGGTTCAAGTCCGCCCACCCCGACCAATCATTTAATTCTACTGGTTTTTTCAGATCATTCTGGTGGTTCTCCCGTTGAGGGATGTTTACCTCAATATTATCAGTTGTTTTCCCCATACTCTAATATCACTCTGCTCTCGTTTCCCGCGTTGAATTCTTTGAATATCGGAAAAATTATTGGTTTATAATGAGTTGGTTTACCTCAAACAAATTGCTTCATAAGGTAATATTGATGATCAAATCAAGAATATCGAATGGTTTCCATCGATTACAGTATTTCTTTCAGGATCATCCTCTGGGTTTCCCAATTTTACTTTTTGTCCTGGCCCTTGGCACCTACGGGGTTTTTATTTTTTCACTCGGCTTTTACTGGGATGACTGGCCTCCCATCCTGTTGTCGCATATAAAAGATAAAGCAACTATTTGGCAATATTGGTCTTATGACCGTCCTTTCCAATCCTGGACTTACTATTTACTGTTCCCCATTTGCCGTGATTCGACGATTGCATGGCAACTCTCTGCGATCATTTTTCGGTGGTCTTCCGGTTTATTCCTTTACCTGACCTTGCTGCGGCTTTTCCCGACCCAACGTTCTTTCCTTCAGTGGGCAACCATTCTCTTTGTTGTCTTTCCCGGGTTTTCCAACCAGTATTCATCGGTATCCTTTGGTTCTCACTTTATAACCTATACTGCTTACGGATTTTCGTTGTATATGATGGTATTGGCTTTCCAAAAGAAAAAATACTTCTGGTTGTTTTTTCCAATCTCCATCTTTTTCCAAGCCGTCCAATTGTTCACAATGGAATACTTTGTCGGGCTTGAAGCGCTTCGCCCGGTTATTTTGTGGCTGGTTCTCAACAGGTCAAAAGAAAAGACTCTGGGGAAAATTAAAAACGTTCTCATTTATTGGCTGCCTTATCTGGCCATGCTTGGTTTTTATTTGGTCTGGAGATTGAAGATCTATCCGCAATCCAGCGGGGGCGGTTTGGGAGACAATTATCCCTATTTATTTATGGATATTTTCAAAACCCCCGTGGAGACACTGTTATCATTTTTCCAAATTGTTTACCGGGACCTGAAATTTGTACTCATTAATATGTGGACAGATCGTCTCCTTCCGGATGATTGGGATTTTAAGAGGATGATATTTTGGTTTTCGCTGGTCGTTGGAATATTGCTGATCTGGATAATTCAAAAACTGCTTTTCAATGAACAGCAAAGTTCCTCCTATCCGATTACAAAGGACAATACCAGGGTAAATCTTGTTTTATCGTTAGTAATCATTATTTGCGGTTCATTTCCAGTATGGAGTACACTTCGCGAGATTTCAGGTGGTAAATGGTCCGACAGGTTCGTGCTGCCGGTAATGTTTGGGGTGACCCTGCTCATTGCCACCTTTTTGTTTGCAGCCATTAAGGAATATCGGCTGCGAACCGCTATTCTTGTCCTCATGACCGGATTATCGATTGGTTATCAAATCAGGTTGGGCAATGATTTTCAAGATGATTTTTCCCGCCAGCAGCAGTTTTACGCACAATTAAAATGGCGCATCCCATATCTGGAGCCAGGCACAGCTGTCTATTCCCCCGGGATTCCAACCACTAAAGAGGCTGATTATTCATATACCATGGGCATCAACTTGCTTTACAGCAGTGATGAGGTAACGTCTGATTTTGATTACTGGTTTACAGGCCCGCGGTACGTCAACCCATCCACCTTGCTGACTGATCCCAATTATATAATCAAGCATGAGCTGAGGATTTATAAATTTGAAGGTACATCATCCAGGATCTTGGCAATTCATTACCCATCTACTGGATGTTTATGGGTGATCGATCCCTATTATTCATTGCTTTCGACCGGTATATCCGATTTTCCTTTGTATGGTCAGTTAACCAATCAAGCCTTGATCATCGATAACGAAGAAAAAGTGAATGGTTTGTCCAAGATAATCGATTTTGATGCGCAAAAAAACTGGTGCTTTTATTTCCAGAAAGGCGACCTGGCTCAAAGCAAAGGTCAATACGAAAAATCAATAGCTTATTACGAAGAAGCAATGTCCAAAGGGTTAATTCCGTATGAAGCCATTGAATATTTGCCATTCATCAAGGCATATACTCATCTGGGTCGTATAGACGACGCAGTGGTCTTGACCCAAAAATCATTTAATAAATCGAGCTTGACCAAACCTGTGCTCTGCCAGTACTGGAATGACAGGCTTTCTGAAAATGCTTCTTCCATCGCTTCTTCAAACCTTGACAATGTATATAATGAAAACAATTGTCCATCCTTCTTCACAGGTGATTGATGCCCTCTACAACTCCATTCCTCTCGATCATCTTTCCCGCTCATAACGAGGAAGAACGCCTGCCGGAAACGCTGCGGCAAGTCGATAATTTTGTCGCATCACAGCCATTCTCGGCCGAGGTGATTATTGTCGAGAATGCAAGTGAAGACCGTACTCTGCAGATTGCCAGGGAATTTTCGGCGGATCATGCTTATACCCGGGTAGTACATCTGGACCTGCCAGGCAAAGGCCGCGCGGTTCAAACCGGAATGCTGACTGCCGGAGGCGCATACCGATTTATTTGCGACGTGGACCTCTCCATGCCCATTAATGAGATCACTCGTTTCCTTCCGCCGCAGAAAAAGGATGTAGCCATCGCTATTGCTTCCCGGGAAGCTCCAGGAGCTGTGCGATATGATGAGCCGCATTACAGGCACCTTGTCGGACGCGTGTTCAACAATCTCGTCAGATGGACCGTTCTTCCGCATTTACAAGATACCCAATGCGGCTTCAAATGCTTCACGGCTGAAGCAGCCGAGGCTTTATTCCCGCTGCAGACGATTACAGGCTGGACGTTTGATGTTGAGATTCTGGCCGTGGCCCACCACCGCGGTTACCGGATCGAAGAAGTCCCGATTCAATGGTATTACCAACCGCGCAGCAAGGTCAACGTATGGAAGGACTCACTGAAAATGGCGCGAGATTTGCTGCTGATCCGGCGGAAATTACGCCGCGGTGATTATGACCACCCGGCTTGACCCAGCGCTGATCCCTCTCGTACCCGATCTGAACCTGGAACAGTCTTTATGGAAAAATCAGGCTGCGCTGGTGGCGGGGTTGGATGAAGCCGGCCGCGGTGCCTGGGCTGGACCTGTGACCGCAGCCGTGGTCATCTTTTCCTCTGAGAGACCCATTCCTAAAGAACTCAACCGCATCCGAGATTCGAAGCAATTACGCCCTGAATGTAGGGGTGAACTCGAACCCTTGATCAAGGACCAGGCCCTGGATTGGGGCATCGGTTTTGCTTCAAGCAACGAGATCGATGCAATCGGCATCCTCCCCGCTACACGCTTGGCAATGATGCGCTCACTGGCAGACCTTGACCGTACGCCTGACCATTTGCTGATTGACGCAATGTTCCTGCCAGATATTCCAATTCCTCAAACCGCACTCATTAAAGGCGACCAGCGCAGTTTAAGCATCGCGGCAGCCTCGATCCTTGCCAAAACAGCGCGGGACAGGTGGATGGTGGATTATTCGAAGGAAATGAGTTTATACGCTTTTGAACACAACAAAGGCTACGGAACAAAAGCCCATCAGGCTGCCTTGCAATGCTGCGGTCCATGCCCGCAGCACCGCTTTTATTACACTCCGGTTAAATCGTTAAATTTTAAACAAAAAGCAAGCGAGGAATAATTCCCCGCTTGCTCGTTCAATCCAACTGCATCGATTATTCTTTTGCTTTGTCCTTCTCCCTGCGGTTCAATACCAGTTTGGTTAATTCCGCGACGATGGATGGGATGAATAGAAGGGGGAGTATCAATTTCCATTGGTCCAAACCAAGTGGAACGGTCTTAAAAACCGGGTTGAGGAAGGGGATATAAACCACAGCCAACATCAAAACCAGGGATGCCAGAACCGCCCAGTTCATCCATTTGTTGGAGAACACGCCAATTTTAAAGATGCTGTAATTCTCGGATCGGGCAGTGAATGCCCGCAGGAGTTCCGATGCGGAAAGGGTGACGAATGCCATAGTTTCGGCGATCGGTATATTTTCAACGAACGGCCGCCCCTGGAAGTTTAATCCGGTCCAGAAAGCGAACAAGGTCGTGGCTGCGATGGCGATGGTCTGTGTGATCACTCCCCAAGTCATGCGCTTGTTGATGATGGGTTCATTCGCGGGTCGCGGTTTTTGCTGCATGATATCGGGGTCGCCCTTTTCCGTACTGAGCGCCAGAGCGGGTGCCCCGTCGGTGATCAAGTTCAACCAGAGAATCTGGATCGGCGCAAGCGGAACGAGCTGGGACGAAGACAAACTAGGAATGAGGAGGTGTCCCAGGGCGGTGGGGAGAAAAATGGTCAAGATCTCTGCCAGGTTGCACGAGATGAGGTAATAGACAAACTTTCGGATATTTGAATAGATGATGCGCCCTTGCTCAACAGCAGACACGATACTGACGTAGTTGTCGTCTGTGAGTACCATGTCTGCTGTGTCTTTTGCGACATCCGTTCCGGTGATGCCCATTGCCACGCCAATATCAGCCTGTTTAATGGCAGGTGCGTCGTTCACGCCGTCACCGGTCATGGCGACTATTTCTCCATTTGCCTGGAGTGCGTTCACAATGCGCAGCTTGTGTTCCGGAGAAACACGCGCATAGACATCCGTCCTCTCGACCTCTTCTCTTAGCTCTGCATCGGTCATTTTTTCCAGCTGAACACCCGTTAGCACCTGGTGCTCGGGGCGCAGCAACCCAATATTTTCGGCAATCGCACGCGCCGTATTGGGATAATCGCCGGTGATCATCACGGTCCGAATCCCAGCATTTGCTGCGGTCAGCAAAGCAGGTTTCACTTCAGGCCGGGCAGGATCGATCATTCCGATGAGTCCGACAAAAATAAGATTCTTTTCCAACTCACCGCGCTCCACGGAATCCGGTTCGGCATCCACCAGGCGGTAGGCGAAGCCCAGCACGCGCAGTGCATCCCTCGTCATGTGATCATTCGCATCCAGAATTTGCTTGCGCATCGCATCGGTCATATCCACCGGTCTACGAGAATGGATGGGTAAATACTGGGTGCACAGGTTCAAGACCAGGTCAGGAGCACCCTTGACCGCAATCACATGCCAGTCTTTATGCTTCGCATCCACAAAGGGTGAAATATCTTCCACGCGGGGGTCATGCACGGCATGGATGGTCACCATACGCTTGGATTCGGAATCGAATGGGATTTCCTTCTTGCGTGGATAAGCTTTATGCAGCTCGGAAGTGATGGCTCCGGCTTTGACGGCGGCCACCAGAAGGGAACCCTCTGTGGGATCCCCGACCATGCGGTATTCGATTCCGCCGTCCTCCCTGACCGTCTCCTCAATGACCGCGTCATTATTGAGCACGCCCACCCATAAAGCCGTTCGGATGGTGGGATATTCATCCAGGTTCGCTTTTTCACCATGAATATAGACATCTCCGACCGGGGCATATCCCTGGCCTGAAATTTTTGCGAATTGACCATCCACCCAAATCTCGGTTACGGTCATTTCGTTTTGGGTCAGGGTGCCTGTCTTATCCGAGCAGATGACCGTGGCTGAACCCAGGGTTTCCACGGAGGAAAGGCGGCGAATGAGGGCATGCCGTTTGACCATTTCACCCATCCCCAGTGCCAGGCTGACGGTCACAACTGTCGGTAAACCTTCGGGTACCGCCGCAATTGCCAGGCTAACCGCGATCATGAACAATTCGAGCGGTGCTCCACCTTCAATGAGCCCTACCAAAAAAACGACCGCGCTCACGATCAAAGCAGCCACGCCCAACGTTTTTCCCAATTGGTCCAGCTTCTTTTGCAGCGGGGTCTCTTCCATTCCCACCGCCTGAAGCATGGTCGCAATCATTCCCAGTTGAGTGTGCATTCCAGTGCTGGTCACCACCCCTTTGCCGCGGCCGTATGAAACCACCGTGCCCATGAACGCTGTATTTTTACGGTCCCCCAGCGACGCGTCAGCGTCGAGCGTGAGGGTGGCATTTTTCTGCACCGCCACCGATTCTCCCGTGAGGGCTGCCTCTTCAATGCGCAGGTTGATCGCTTCCAAAAGACGGAGGTCAGCAGGAACATAATAGCCGGCTTCAAGCAAAACAATATCGCCAGGTACCACCTGCGGGGCTGGTATGGGTATGCGCTTTCCATCCCGAAGGACATGCGCCTCCGGCGCAGACATTTTTTTGAGTGCTTCCAGGGCTTCCTCAGCCTTTGATTCCTGGATGACTCCAAGAACAGCATTGAGCACCACAATCGTAATTATGGCGCCGGCATCCACCCATTCTCCCAATATTGCGGAAATGATGGCTGCCACAATTAAAAGTATGATCACAAAACTTTTAAGCTGATCCAGTACAAGCTGAAAGAATGACGGTCGAGGGCGTTCTTTTAACTGGTTCGTACCAAATTCAGCAAGTCTTTTCTTCGCCTCTGCTGTGGTCAATCCGTGTTCTTCAGGGGTTTCCAGCCGTTTGAGTACCTCCTGCGTACTCAACGTATGCCAGGATACTGAAAGCTCGTCCAACACAGTCGGGACAGGACCTTCGAATTCTTTTTTCATTGAGAAATCTCCATTACAAAGTGATGATCAAATCAGGGAACGATTCTCGTACCTGATTTGATTACTCCTGATTTGGGGATCACAACGATCCCATCGCGGACTACCCAACCATCTCCATCAATATCCGTACCCCTGGGGAACGGCTGGATGACCACATTGCTGTTGATTCGCGCATTTTTGTCGATGATCGCGCCGGCAATGTGACAATCCGGTCCAATTTCCAACGCCCCATGAAGTGCTTCGGGTGACCCGGGTTTTTCATAATAGTCATTCCCCATGAGAATGCTGTCGTTGATCACTGAATTACAACGAATTTGACTGCGTAAACCGATCACAGAATGTGAAACTGTTGATCTTTCAATACGGCATCCTTCGGCAAGCAGGACGTCCTTCAGTATGCTGTCCTCGATCGTGGTTCCTGGAAGGAAACGTGGGTGCGTATAAATTGGAAATTTCGGGTCAAAGAATGTAAATGCAGGATTCTGTTCGGTCAGCATCAGGTTGGTCTCGTAGAAGGAGCGAATCGTGCCAATATCTTCCCAATACCCATCGAAATCGAAACCGTAAACTGTGTGTGACTTGATGGCACTGGGGATCAAATGCGCACCGAAATCATCAAAAGATGGATTGGCCAGCAGTTCCACCAGAACATCGACGTTGAAGAGATAAATGCCCATCGATCCCAGGTAAGGCTTGAATGGATCATCGCGGCTGACGACTTCCTTGAGCACTCGCGGGTCGGTCGGTTTTTCCACAAAATCTGTAATTTGACCGGTTGAATCTCGTTTAAGAATTCCAAAACGCCGGCAGTCCTCCGTAGAAACAGGCTGGACTGCTACGGTGATGTCGGCGTTATTTTCAAAATGGTATTCCGCCATTTTGGCGTAATCCATGCGGTAAAGGTGATCCCCTGCCAGGATGAGGACATATTTTGCCTGCGTGGAACGGATTTCGAGCAGCTGCTTGCGCACCGCATCGGCAGTTCCCTGGTACCAGTTGGTGCTCTCCACCGTCTGTTCCGCTGCCCAAATTTGCACCCATCCGGTATGAAAGGCATCGAATTGATAAGTGCGCGAGATGTGGCGGTGAAGCGAAACCGAGTTGAACTGCGTCAGCACTGCGATGCGGTAGATGCCGGAGTTGATGCAATTGCTGATGGGAATATCGATCAACCGGTATTTTCCTGCGAATGGTACTGCCGGTTTTGACCGCTGCTGCGTAAGAGGATACAGGCGCGCCCCCCGACCTCCCCCCAGGATCACACTAAGAACATCATTCATCGAAGCCATACAAAAACCTCCTTTCGGGTGTTTGCTGACTGATTAAAATCGACAACCTATGTAAATAAGAATACCGGGAAAAAAAACCGGCGTCAATATGCCCAATACGCGGTTTATAAGGATGGTTGGATATGTGTGATTCCTGTCGATAATGCGATGCAGTGATCGGATTTCCTTCCTAGGAAGACCAATACGGCGGGGGGAGCGTTCGCTGCCTGCCGCGGAAGAGGATGGTCAACAGCAGCCCGCTGATGAAACCTCCAATATGGGCCATGTAAGCCACCCCACCGCCACTGGCGGTAGAAGCCGTGCTGTTCAGGAATTGAAGAAGAATCCACCCGCCGATGACCACAAGAGCCGGCATGTTGACGATCCATGCCAGCATCAAGATGCGTACGCGCCTGCCGGGGAAGAGAACGAGGTATGCCCCCAACACGCCTGCAATGGCACCTGATGCTCCCAGGTTGGGAATGGTAGTCGCGGGCGCAAAGAACGTCTGGGTGAGCATGGCCAGCACCCCGCAAAGCAGGTAGAACACAAGGAACTTAAAGTGTCCAAAGCGGTCTTCCACGTTGTCGCCGAAGATGACGAGATAGAGCATGTTGCCCAGCAGATGCAGCCATCCGGCGTGCATGAACATCGATGTAAAGAGGGTAATGACGTTCCCCAACGGGTCGGAGAGAAAACGCAGGGGAACAAAGGACCATAGCGTGATGAAGGATTCGCCTCTTGCCAGTTCGAGCAGAAAGACAAGCACGTTGATCGCCACGAGTGCCCATGTGACCATGGGCAGGCGCCTGCGTTGAGAATTATCATCGCCGATCGGGATCATTAACTCTCCTTTCAACCTGTTATTTTAGGAAGTATAGATGGTTTTTTGGCGCACCGCAATAGTAGGAAAGTCTCAATCGAAAAGGGGCACGTCGCTGCGTGCCCCAACAAATTACAAGAAATATGTACGCATTGAGTCGCGCGGTTTATCCCATCTTTTCCAGTTCGTCGACCATTCCGTTGAGCACATCGAAACCGCCCTGCCAGAATTCCGCCTTGCGGACGTCAAAACCGGCTTCGGCAAGCATCTTCATCGGCGCTTCAGATCCGCCGGTGGAAAGCAGCTTAACGTACTTGGGCTTGAAGGATTCTCCCTCGTCTTTGTATTGCTTGTACAGCGCAAGCACCAGCAGTTGCCCGAATGCGTAAGCATACACATAGAATGGATAGTTGTAAATGTGAGGGATGGAAACCCATTCCCATTTGAATTCGTCGGTTACTTCCACCGCATCGCCGAATTGCTTCTTGAGATTCTTCAGGTAGGCATCCGAGATCTCATCCACGGTGGCGCCGTCTGCAACCATCTGATGCGCCTGCTTTTCAAAAATTGCAAAAAAGGCCTGGCGTTGTATTGTGGCATAAGCATCGTCCACCTGGCGGAAAAGCAGGTCGCGGCGCACAGCCTGGTCGGTTTCCTCGGAAAGGAGCTGATCCACGAGCATCATCTCACCGAAAGTTGAGGCTGTTTCAGCCAGCGGCAGGTTGGCGTGATGGGTGAATAACGTGTGGTGTTCAGCCAACATGGAATGGATGGCGTGCCCCAGTTCGTGCGCCATGGTGGCCACGTCGTCGGATTTTCCCTGGTAGTTGAGCAGCACCCAGGGGGTCATGTCCGGCAGCACCGTGGCGCAGAAAGCGCCGGTGCGCTTGCCCTTGCGCACCTCGGCATCCAAGCGGTCCTCGGCGAACACCCGTTCAGCCAGTTTAGCGAAGCGCGGGTCGAATTGTTTGAAAGAGTGCAGAACCTTTTCGGCGGCTTTGGCATAACCGTAGGATTTATCGGCTTCGGCGACCGGAGCATAGATATCATAACGGCGCAATTTTTTCATCCCCAGCATGCGTGCCTTCAGCTTGAAAAAGCGCTTGAACACAGCCGTGTTCTTCTCACACGCTTTAAGCAGGGTTTCAATCACTTCATCCGGCAGGTCGTTGGATAAATTGCGGGCGGAAATCGGGCTTTTATAATGGCGCAGGGTGACCTCTTCGTTGCGCCAGTCGCGTACCAATGTCTGGTACATCTGCCCCAGTATGGGACCGTCGACGCCGTACACCCGGTAGAGTTCCTGGTAGGCACGCGCGCGCAGGTCTGGGTCGCCGCCGCGCACCAGGCTCATCAATTCACCGCGGGTTAATTCCTTGACCTCACCCTCCACTTCCACCTTGTAGGTGTAGCGGTTGGTAATCGAATCATACAAGGTGACAAGGGCGTTGATGCCGGTGACGTTCTTGGTATTGATGATCTTTTCTTCAGGTTCGGTCAGGGTATGCGGTTTGAAATGACGCATTTCCTCGAGCCAGTAAGTATAATCTCCTGATTTTTCCATCAGCGGAAGAGCAACCTTCTCATCGAGTTCCTTCCACCAGAGGCTGAAGTATAGCGTCCGGTTGCTGATGTCCGCTCCCATTTGTTCGGTGCGCGCCACCAGGGGTAGGGCATTCTGATTTTGCGTATCCTCGTTGAACCACAATTCGGCAAAGCTGCCGAGCTTGTGGGCAATGCGATAAATGCTTTCCAGCGCGCGAATCATGGACATGAATTCCGTTTGGCTGATCTTGTCAGTAAGCAGCGGGCGCATTTTCTCGAATGCGGCGGTTTGCCTTTCGATCTCCTCGAAATCCGCTTTCATTTCCGGTGAATCCGCAGCCGGATACAATGCAGCCAGGCTCCAGCGCTTTTGAGTGTATGTTTTCGCCATTCATCCCTCTTTATTAATTAAGATAATCGATCGATATTTCAGATGTATGATAATGTAGAAAGGATTATACCTTTTTTCAATTTGAGCAATTATGGAATCTACGAATAGTGGCTGATGAACTCACAAACAGGTCAAATCAGAGTGAACGAACATCGCATTATCAACAACGCCGTGACGATTCAAGTCCGCGAGTATGCAGGCGCGGGAGACACGGTCATTTTTTTGCATTTTAGCGGGGCAAACTTGATGATGTGGCAGCCTGCCCTCCCCCATTTCCAGGGACGGTATCGCGTGCTCCTGCCGGATCTGAGGGGACACGGTAAATCCAGCCTGCCTGATGCAGGCTATCACATGGACGACATGGCAGAAGATATCATTGAGGTTCTTCATCACCTCGGCATCCAAAAGGCACATGTAGTTGGCAGTTCGCTCGGTGCCGAGGTGGGCTTGAGCATGGCCGCCAATCATCCCAACAAGATCCTTTCACTCACATGCGAAGGGGCGTTATACAGCGAGTATGGTCCTTACGGTATCTGGCAAGGAACAGAACAGCAATTTAACGCGCATGTTGCCGCCCGTCTTGAAAAAATCCGCAACACTCCCGAATCCCTGTATCCCTCCATCGATGAACTGATGGCGGACCGCCGCAAAGTTTACGAGGGATCCGGCATGTGGAATGAATGCATCGAAGCAATGGTGAGATACGGAGTACGTGAGGTGAAAGACGGCAAATATTGCAAAAGCTGGGGGAAAAATGCCTCGGAAGACTATACCCGGAATTACTTTTCCTGCCGCTTCGAGGATTATTACCGGCGAATCTAATGTCCGATCCTGATGCTGCCCGACGAGGACATGATGAACGGTGGGCCGGAAAAGGAGGCCATGATTGGCTTGCAACAAATTGCCGCACATTGTGAAGTCACCGCCATCCCCGGATGGTCGCATCCCTACGGGTGGCTGCTTACCCCCGAGTTGGCTTGCCCAACCGTGTTGAATTTCTTGGCTAAAGCAACAAGTTAGGTGCTTGATTGGTGATTGATACCGCCAGGAGCAATCGATTCCTGGCGGTTTTTTGTTTAACCGGTGAATCTACCCAAATTTATTGGGGATTTAAAGATGTATCGAATTCCAGGATCAGTGATGTGCGGCCTTTTCCGCGGCTTCTGCATCTGCTTTGGTTTTATGAATGGTGCCGACGGGGTGATTGGGAGGGGTATAGATGGTATACAGTTGTAACAGTTCGGTTTTGGAGGTATTGATCACGTTGTGCCAGGTTCCGGCAGGCACGATGGCGGCTTCCCCGGCGCCGATGGTGTGCGTCTCCGTGTCGTTTAAAACAAATTTTGCCTCACCAGACTCCACGCGGAAGAATTGATCTACGGTATGGTGTATCTCTTTGCCGATCTCTTCCCCGCCCTGCAGGCACATGACCACCAGTTGCATATGCTTGCCGGTAAAAAGTACCTTGCGGAAATATTGGTTCTTTTCGGTTTCCTTTTCTATATGCCCAAAATAACCTGTCATATGATCCTCGCTTTCCTGGGTAATGGAAGTGGAACTTATTTAACCATTATATACATGTGGCGGGACCGTGAGCATATTTGTTTGAACGAAAACATCTTCGTTGCAGGAAACCCATGAACAAAGAACCGATCATCCTGAATTGAGTTCGAATGAATCATGCTTCACGATTCATGATTTACGGTTCTCGATTCTCTTTAACTCCAACCCCAACCGAAAAAAATTATCTTAATGACCTGAAGAGGTTAACAAGCTGCTGGTGGATCCCTGGCGCGCTGGCCAGCAAGGCATAGGGTGGTTTGAAATACTCCGGGTCGCCGTCGAGTGTGGTCACAACACCGCCGGCTTCTTCCACGATCAGTGTCGCCGCCGCAATATCCCAGGCGTTGATGCGCTGTACCCAGTAAGAGTCGATGCGGCCGCAGGCCACATAACAGGTTTCCAGCGCAGCACAACCGATGCGCCGTACACCCTGGGTGCCGCGGGTAATGTAATTGTGGTAACGCATATTGCGTTCAAACAACTCGGTATCACGACGGGAAAAGGCCGTGGAATGCAGGCTTTTCTCCAAGTCGGAGACATCGGATGGTTGAATGGGCTCACCATTCAACCGGGCACCCTTGCCGCGTTCGGCAGTAAAGCATTCATCGTGCGTGGGATCATAAACCACTCCGATCTGCATTTTTCCATCCCGCTCATAGGCAAGCGAGATCACGTACAGTGGAATCCGGTGGGCATAATTGATCGTGCCGTCCAGCGGATCGATATGCCAGCGTTCACTGCTGCCGCTGTTGAGTTGACCGGATTCCTCGGCGAGGATCGAGTGCGATGGAAAGGCCTTCAGGATCTCCCCGATCAGGTATTCCTCGCATTGGTGATCCACTTCGGTAACCAGGTCGGTGGTGCCTTTATATCCCACGTCGTGGTCTTTGAGAAACGCGCCGAGTGCGATCGCACCGGCGTGTTTCGCCCAGTTCACCACTTGATCTATCGCGGGTTGTTTAGTTTTTTCCATTACCGTTCTCCATTGATTTCTGAAATTAGCTGTACAAAGAAATCATCGAGGTAGCGGCTGCGTTCGCGGGCGATCTCCCTGGCGGTGGAGGTGAAAAGTTTTTTCTCGATGTTTCTTAATTTAAAAAGGTATTCATGATAGGCGCTGTGGTGTTCACCGGGGATTTCTTTGCCAGTTTGCAGAAACTGCGCTGAGGGTTCGCTGTAAAAAGGCGTTCCCGCCAGTGCTGCATAGACCACCACGCGTACTGCGCCTATGGCGCCCAGTACGTCCAGTTTGTCGGCATCAAAAATGCATTTGGCCTCGATCGTTTGCGGCGGTTCGCGGTCGTCGCGGTAACGGTGCGCACGGATGCAGTGTTGGACGGCCTGGATCCTGTCCGCATTCCAGCCCTCTTCGCTAAGGATCTTTTCCGCAAGTTCTGCGGAGCGCAGGTGGTGTTCCTTGCGCACATCGCTGCCGGGGGTGGTGCCGTCTGCATCGTGGAGTAAAGCGGCTGCCCTGACGATCTCCAGGTCGGCGCCCTCTGCACGGGCAAGGCGTTCTGCCATTAGGTAGACGCGCTCAATGTGCGAGAAGTCGTGAACCGCGTCGGTTTTGCTGTACCATTGCCTGGCTTGTTCGAGTGTGAGCATATTAATTATCCATTGAATAAAAATAAATCTCTGAAAAGTCCATTAATGACCTGTTTTGGTTTTTTGCCTGTTTTTGCTGATTTCACTTTACTCTTTGAAAATAATCCCTTTCTTGATCACCGTGTCCACCAGGTTGCCGCCGAAGCGGTAGCCCAGGTGTCGGTAATCGCTGACCGAGAGGATCAGCAGGTCGGCCTGTTTGCCGCTTTCCAACGAACCGATGCGCTCCTCTCTGCGTATAGCCTTGGCGGCGTTGATCGTGGCTGCCGCCACAGCCTGCGCCGGGGTCAGTTTCAGATAGCGGCAGGCCAGGGCAACCACAAACTGCATGCTCTCGCACCAGGCAGTGCCTGGATTGAGATCGGTGGCGATTGCGATGTAACCGTCCTCGTCAATGATCTCCTTCGCCGGTGAATACTCGCTCTGAGCCAGCCCGAAAGGCGTGCATGGCAGCGATACCGCCACGGTTTGGGAATCACTCATTTTTTCAATTTCCGCTTTCGACGTTTTGACCACGTGATCGATGGATGCTGCACCCAGGTCGATCGCCAGCCCCGCCCCGCCGAGGTTTTCGAATTCATCCACATGCACTTTCAGCGGAAAGCCCAATTCCTTTGCGGCAGTGAGAATCCTGCACGTCTGTTGCAAATCAAAAACTCCCTTTTCGCAAAAGACATCCACAAAGGGCAGCGGTCGGTGAATTTCCGCATTTTTCCAGTATTCCGCTGCTGCGGGCAGCATTGCTTCACAAACAAGCTGGGTATATTCGTCCTCCCTGCCGGCGAATTCAGGAGGAACAGCGTGTGCCGGGAGAAAGGTCGGCGAGATTTCCAGCGGTCCTTCTGCATCCAGCGTCACCAACGCCTCGAGCTGCGCCAGTTCGGATCGGACATCGAGCCCGTAGCCGGTCTTGGCTTCCGCGGTGGTGGTTCCATGCCTGAACATGGCCTTCGCCCGCTCGCGGGATTGGTCCAGCAGATCGCCGGGTGCCGCCCGGCGCGTGGCGTTCATGGTGGAAACAATGCCGCCGCCAGCCGCCATGATCTCCATATATGTCCTGCCCTCGAGCCGCATTTCGAACTCGGCAGCCCGGTCGCCCGCCCACACCAGGTGGGTATGCGGGTCGACAAATCCGGGCATCACCACCCTTCCGCGGGCATCCAATCGTTCCTCCTGCGGGAAGCGCCCGACCATGTCCCGGGTCGAACCTGTTTCAACGATCTCTTCCCCGCGGATCAGCACTGCTCCGTCTTCAATGATGCCCAGGCGGCCAAGTACACTACCCCGCTGTGCTCCGCCGGATAAGGTAAGCAATTGGGATGCGGAATGAATAAGCATTTGATTCTGACCTTTCTTTGTCAGACCAAGTATACCGTTATTGGGAGATCCTCTGGGGTTGTGGAGAGAATGGATTTACAGGTTTGACCTGGGATAACGCAAAAAAAGCGATCAGTACGAAAACTACCGCCGAAACCGAGTTAAGCCAGAATCCCACCTGGAAAACGAAAGGCGCCACCAGGTTCCCGATCATTCTGCCCAGCGACAAACAGGCCACGTTTGCTCCCAGCATGGTTCCCCTTGCTTCGGGAACCAGTTCTGCGATCAAGGGCAGGGTGGAGACAAAGGTGAACTCATAAGAAAGGTAGAAGAAGAACAATCCCGCCAGCGCCCCAAATTCTGTACCGCCGAGGAAGGGCAAAAGAGCAGAAACGGTCAGCATCATACCCATGCCGAGCATGATGGTGCGTTTTCTGCCGAATCTATCTGAGATCAGACCGCCCAGCGACTCGCCGCTGATCTCGGAAATGCCGATCACAGCCGAGGCGGCACCCAGCGCTGCCAGTTTCAGTCCGAAGGATGCCTCAAGCCAGACGCCAAAAACCAGATTGATCACCTCGTTGGCAGAGATCAACATCAGGCTCATCAGCAATCCAAAGCGCGCGGCAGGCAGTTTGAGCAGCGCCACGAACGCCTTAATCGCATTTTGTTCGCTGACCTGCGGCGGCTTGCGGTTGGGCACGAGCACCGCGATCAACAGGAATGCCAGCGTCCCCAGCGCGGCAGTGAATGGGAACGGCGCCTGCCAGTCGTAACGGTCAATGAGCCATCCCAGCAGCGGCATGCCCAGGATAAAACTGACCCCCCAACCCATTTCAACGATTCCCATGGCGGTCCCGCGGCGCGAAAATTGAACATGATCGCCGATGTACGCCTGGGTAGAAGAAAGGTAAACGAACATCCCCATAAAGGTCAGGCTGATCGAGATGGAGAAAGCGGTAAAGGTCGGCCATATGGCTACCAGCGCCGCGCCAATAATGAAGATACCCACACCCAGCAGCATCCCCGTTTTGCGCGAGCGTCGGTCGGCAATGGGGGTGAGAAAAAGGCTGAACGCTCCGCTGATCGAGCGTCCAGTCATGGCCAGTGCAATGGCAGTCAGATCGACACCCAGACCGGATGCAAAGGTGTTCAAGAAGGGGTAGACCATGCGCGTGTTGACGTTGATGATGAACCGCACAACAGCAAAGAAGAACACCTGCCAGCGTATGGGAAGTTGATCCTTTGTGGAAATTACGGCGTCGGGCTCTTGCATTCGCTTTGCCTCGGGAGACGGATTCGGATCAATGCCAGAATTGCCAACAGATCCAACACCATGCAGGTCACAGCATTCGCCATGAACCCCCATTTATATAAGAGCGGTGCAGTAACATCTCCGATTGCCCTGCCGAGAGAGAGTGCAGCAATGAACAAGGACATCATCGTAGCGCGCGCTGCCGGGGTGATTTCGGTCATCAAGGGCAGGGCACTGACAATACCCACCTCGAATGTCAGGTAAAAAAGGAACAGCCAGACGAAAGCGCCCGGCAGGGTTTTTCCCAGGAAGGGAAGGGCAAGCACCCACAAACCGTTGAACAGGAGGCTCAAGCCGATTGTCCGTTCCTTGCCGAAACGGTCCGCCACGAACAATGTCACTCCCTCGCCGGCAAGCTCCGAAAACCCGATCACTGCCGAGGCGGCTCCCAGTGCAGCGACCTGTAATCCAAAGGAGTCCTGCATCCAGACACCAAAGACCACGTTGACCAGTTCATTCCCGGTGATGAACAATGTTCCCATCAAAATTCCCAGGATGGCTGGGGTATGCGAAAGGACATGCCGGATATTGCCAATGATCATCAATGGTTCAGATTCGATCGGTTTATCCGCCGGTATCAGAATCCATATCAGGCCGGTCATGACCAATCCCAGGATGGATAAAGCCGCATATGGACCCGACCAACTCGTCTTCTCAATGATCAAACCAGCCATGGGAACCAGGAGTATGAACGAAAGCGCCCAGGAAAGTTCGGTGACCGCAAGATAAAACCCGCGTTTTTGATACGAGACATGGTCCCCCACGTAAGCCTGCAAGGACGGGATAAAGATATTGTTGCCCAGGTTCCCCAGCATGATGGCGAGGAAAAACGTCAGGTAACTGGGAAATGCCCACGCCGAAATCGTACCCGCCAGAAAAATACCCATACCGATCAGCATGCCGATCTTTCGCCCGCGCCTGTCGGCGATGGGGGCGATAAACGGAGCAACCGCGCTGGTGGCCATGGAGGCAGCCAGCGCAAGCGAGACCTTGCTGATCTCGACATTCAGCCCCGCGGCGAAAACTGCCAGGAAGGGATATATCATGCGGGAGGAGGTGTTGACCACCAGTCTCGATATGGTAAAAAGTGCAACTCTCCAATTGAGATTATTCGATGAATTCATTAATTAATATCCGCAAAAAAAATGATCCCTCCCGCAATTTCCGGGAGGGACATCCCTTGACACCTGGTCAGTCGATTGTTCGCTGGGGACGTTCCGGCAGGCTGTGGAAATTCACCATGCTGGAATTGAACGAACTCACCCTGCCCACCTTGATCAACCAGTCCAATTCTTCGTTGAGAACATGATGGCTGATTTCATTTTCGACTACGGCGACAAACTCACCAGAACGCACGTCCTGAAACAAACCATCACCCCAATCGATAGCGATCGTTCCGTCTTTTAGTACGATCACCCATTGGCGGTTTACAGGAATGCCATCCGACATAAGATAATTACCTCTCTTTTACTGGGTTGGAATTGATCTTCAAGGTACCATCTTAAACAAGGTAATTATCGCACAAATTTATCAAAGGTGGTATTGCGCAACTTGTCCACCAATACCTGCTGGGTTTCCACCCAGATGTCATGTAGCGGGCAATCGGCAATATTCTCACAATTTTCTGGAGAAATCGTGCAGTCGTTTAGCGATATGGGCCCGTCAATAGCTTCCACGACCTCGAGCAGGGAGATATTCGCTGCCGGTTTTGAAAGAACAACTCCTCCCCTTGCTCCGCGTGAAGTATGGATCAAACCCGCGATGGAAAGTTGGGAGATGATCTTTGCCAAAAATGACGGCGGAATTTTTTGGGAATCGGCGATCTCTTTGGTCGCAGCTCTTTTAGCGGGATCAAGCCGGGCTAAAAAAACCATTGCCCTGAGGGCGTAATCAGCTTGCCTTGTGATCTGCATAAATATACCTCTTTTGGTAATTTTGGTCAAAATAGTCTACTTCTGTGTATATTTTACTACTCAAGGCAAGTCATTTATAGTGACAATAATAATCCAATTCGTGTGAATGTTACATAACAAAGACCGGGCGTCCAGGACAGGGTATAATTTTGACATGAATCCATATAAATTTCATCACACAATTGAAGTCCGTTATGGCGATCTCGACCCCCAATGGCATGTCAACAACGCTCGATTCCTCACCTTCCTAGAACACGCACGGTTTTATTATCTGATGGAATTGGGCCTGTTCGACGGAAAAGACTTTTGGGCTTTGCCTCTGATCGTTGGCGACATTCACTGCCGGTACCTCGCCCCCATCGAAGCCGGTAGTAAAGTGGAAGTTTGGATGGGAGTAACGAAAATCGGAAACAGCAGCCTGGTCATTGGCTGCGAGATGACCAGCGAGGACGGTAAAGTCGTGTATGCCACGCTAGAAAATACAATGGTGGGTTATGACTACCTGACCAAACGCTCCGCCCCCATCAGCCCTGAAATGCGCAAACGTATATCAGAATACGAAGGGAAAGATTTTTCAAAAAAGGCTGGCTGAGATGACACTCCCCCCGATCGACGATGCCCTTCTTGTTAAATTCTTATCTGATCTGCTCAAATCTCCCAGCCCGACAGGCTATTCCGAAGAAGCCATGGCGCTGACCGAGCGTGTCTTCCGTTCCATCCCCGGTTTATCCACCAATCGTACCCGCAAGGGTGGATTGGTGGTCAAGCTGGAGGGTCAGAAGAAGGATTCGCCGAGGGCATTGGCGGCTCACGTCGATACTCTGGGTGCGATGGTGAAAACCATCAAATCCAGCGGGCGCCTGACCATGTCCATGATCGGTGGGTACGCGTGGAATACGATCGAGGGTGAAGGCTGCACGATCTTCACCCGCACCGGGAAGCGCATCCGCGGTTCGATCCTGGTCAATGCTGCTTCGGGACATGTTTATGGTGCAAAGACCGCCGAGACCAAGCGCGACCAGGATACAATGGAAATCCGCCTCGATGAAAAAGTGCAATCCGCTGATGAAACCAAAGCCCTCGGCATCGATATCGGCGACTTTATCAGTTTTGATCCGCGCGTGGAATTGACCAACGGTTTCGTGCGCTCGCGCCACCTCGACGACAAGGCGGGGGTGGCTTGCCTGGTGGAAGCCGCGCGCGCACTCCAATCCGCCGCATTAAAGCCCATTCAAACCTCGTATTTTTACATCAGCAACTTTGAAGAGGTCGGGCACGGCGCGGCAGCGGGCATTCCCGCGGAAGCCACCGAATTGGTGGTGGTGGATATGGCCGCCATTGGTGAAGGTCAGAACTCGGATGAATACCACGCCACCATTTGCGTCAAGGATTCCAGCGGCCCCTACCATCACGGCTTGAGCAGCCATCTTCGCCGCCTGGCGGACGAGAACAACATCCCGTACAAAGTGGATATCTACCCTCATTATGGGTCAGATGGCAGCGCTTTCTGGAGCGCTGGCGGGGACATACCGGTAGCCCTCATTGGCCCGGGAGTGGATGCCTCGCACAACTACGAGCGTACGCACATCGATGCCCTCAGAGCAACTACGAACTGGGTGTTGGCTTATTTGTTAAATTAGACTTCTTTTCCGCGATCCAATTTCTGATCGAACCGAGGAACTCATCCGTGCTCATGCTGTTGAGCAGCGGTGAACGATTCCAGCGCATCAGCAAAGAGTGAATAACGGACAAGATTACTGCCGCCATCACCTCGTAAAAGATGCGGAATTCCATGGGCATGCCCCCGATGAGAAACAAGACAAAGAGCACCATCCCCGAAACCAAACCCAGATTGATGACAGCCGGTTTTTGTTTCCAGCGATAGAGTAACAGGATAAAAAGGCAGGCAAACAATACCAGGAGCGCAACCCCGTACATCGGGTTTTGGATCAAGCCTTTCCAATGGTCCGTGAAATGCATTTCCATGAATGCGCCAGCGTTTTTACGGAATAGGATGGCAATCGGAACACGGACTGCCAGAAAGATCAGGACCTGAATTAGTACCCCTTTGATCACCTGTCCAATTTTCGGGTGGTCAGGTCGCCAGAATAACAGGATGGAGGGAATGATCAGTACCGCAGCGGTCTCTTTGTTTACAAGCGCGAGTGTGAAAACAATGAAATAGAGTGTACGCCTGTTTGCGGCAATGGCATAGAACAACAGGGTGCACAAAAACAACGATGGCAGATCGTAGATATAGCCAAAGAACATCAACGGCAATAATCCCAACGCAGGCAGCGCGCTGAGAAGATTGACCATCGCCGCTGAAAGAGTGAAAATCTTTTTTAAAAGCGCCCTGAAAACAAAGAAGTATCCCAGCAGCGAAAGGTACTGCCAGAAGATGCTGATCAGCGCTTCAACTCGCAGATTTGCGGGCGCATGGTACCGACCCAGAACATCCAGGAGCAGCTGGCTGCCGCCGATCCAATTTTCAATCATGGAGCGGATTTGAACCGGCAGCAAAGCCCCCGTCCCCGTTGTGAGCCATGGAATCAGGACGCGCGTGACAAACGGTCTGTTTGCCGTACCGGTCAACATTCCCTCGAAGGTTGCGCGGAAATTGCCGTTGATTCTGGAAAAACGCAGGAAGAAAGCAAAGACCAGCAGGCTGATCAGGACCAATGCCAGGACAACCAGGATTTGCTTCCACTGGCTCGTACGAGGTTTGACGTTGTTGAGATTCATCGGTTGACCGGTCCATGCTTCCAGGAAATTGGATAACCACTGACTATTTTAGTCATATTTCAAGGATATGGAAATTTCATTTGAAAATCGGACTATTGCCATCCTCTTCATTGAAACGAACGGTTAGATTTTCTGATCTGATATTAACATTTGCGCGCTACAATGAGAGTGAGGTCGGACTGTAAGTGTTAGCTGGTACAATCAAGCCGGTTCGACCATGTGATATTATTCACCGGATCTGGCATCCGGTCGTACCTCGACCATTTATTGGTTGCTGCGGATTTTTTTAAGGAGGATTATCCTTTGGCTGCAATGGAACGTTTTACACAACGCGCGCGGCGGGTGCTTTCCCTGGCACACCAGGAAGCAGAACGCCTGCGCCATACATCAATTAATACCGAACACCTGTTACTGGGTTTGATCGAAGAGGACGGCGGAGTCGCCGGGCACGCATTGCGCGACCTTGGACTGGAAACAGAGCGCGTACAGGAAATGGTGGAACGCCTGGCTCCCATGGGTCTCACCGAATCACCCGCCCTGGAACTGTCCATTGGCGTTCAACAGGTATTGGAGTTGGCGATCGAGGAAGCCAGGCAGTTGGGTCATCAATTCATTGGCACCGAACATCTCTTGCTGGCATTGACCCATTCCACAGAGGGGCTGGCGCTGGACGTGCTCAAGAAATTGGGCGTCACCCCCGAACAAATTCGAAGACAAACCCGCCGTGTAATGGATGAAAGCGCCAATTCTCCGGCCAGCGCCGGATCGGCGCCTTTGGCACGCCGCGAGGAGAAGAAGGAAGCCAAGACCCCTCTGGTGGACCAACTGGCGGTGGATCTGACCACACTTGCCGAAGAAGGAAAACTGGATCCTGTCATTGGGCGCGAGAAGGAAATCGAGCGCGTCATCCAGATCCTCGCACGCCGCAATAAAAACAATCCCGCTCTCATTGGTGAACCCGGTGTGGGCAAAACTGCCATCGTTGAAGGACTGGCCCAGCGCATCGTCGATGCCGACGTGCCGGCACCGCTCATCGGAAAACGCGTGCTGCAGCTGGATGTCGGCTCGCTTGTGGCTGGCACCATGTACCGCGGGCAATTCGAGGAACGTCTCAAGCGTGTGATCGATGAACTCAAGGCTTCCAAATCCATCCTTTTCATCGATGAACTACACATGCTGGTCGGTGCCGGTTCGGCGGGTTCTTCTGTGGACGCGGCCAACATTCTCAAGCCTGCCCTCTCTCGCGGAGAGCTGCAGGTTGTGGGCGCCACCACGCTGGATGAATACCGTAAACATATCGAAACCGATGCGGCACTCGAACGCCGTTTCCAGCCCATCATCGTTCTGGAACCCACCGTCGAGGAAACCATACAAATCCTCAAGGGCATTCGTAAAGCCTATGAGGAGCATCACCGCCTGGTGATCTCGGACGAAGCCATCGAAGCCGCAGCTCGCCTTTCTTCGCGCTATGTGACCGAACGCTTCCTGCCAGACAAAGCCATCGACCTGATCGATGAAGCCTCGTCGCGGGTGCGCATGTACAAGAGTCCGGCCGCCCAGACATTTAAAGAATTGATGGTTGAGTTGAAGGACGTCAAAGCACACCGTACCGAAGCCGTCCAAAGCGGTCGCAGCGATGATGCCCAGGCGCTTTCTGACCGCGAAACAGACCTCAAGGGCAAGATCGAAAAACTGCGCACCGGTTGGGACCGCACCACCAGCCCGGTGGTTTCCGCCAACGATATCGCCGAACTCGTCTCCATGTGGACGGGAGTTCCCACCATGCAGCTCGCAACGGAGGAATCAGAACGGCTGTTGAACATGGAAAACGAATTGTCCAGGTCCATAATCGGTCAGGAAGAAGCCATTAACACCATAGCCAAGGCGGTGCGCCGCGGACGGGCAGGGTTGAAGGATCCGCGCCGCCCGATCGGATCGTTCATGTTCCTCGGACCCACCGGCGTGGGTAAAACCGCCCTCACCAAAGCCCTGGCAACCTTCCTCTTCGGCAGCGAAGATGCAATGATACAGATCGACATGTCGGAATTCATGGAACGACACAACGTCAGCCGCCTGGTTGGGGCTCCTCCGGGTTACGTGGGATTCGACGAGGCCGGACAACTTACCGAAGCCATCCGCCGCCATCCGTATTCGATCGTGGTATTCGATGAGATGGAAAAGGCTCATCCCGAAACGCACAATATCCTGCTGCAGATCATGGAAGAAGGACAACTGACCGATGCTCGCGGCCGCAAGGTTGATTTCCGCAACAGCATCATCGTCATGACCTCCAATATCGGCGCCGAAGATATCCGCCGCCAGGGATCGCTGGGGTTTGCCCTCAACCGTGACGAGAAGGAAACAGAAGCTCAGAATTATGAGGAGATGCGCAAGAAATTGCTCGACTCTCTGCGCAAGGTCTTCCGCCCCGAGTTCATTAACCGCCTTGATGGCGTAATCGTGTTCCGTCCATTGAGCCGCGAACACATTCGCAGTATCGTCAACCTGGAATTGGAAAAGGTTGCCGAACGCATGCAAGAACACAACATCACCATGCGTGCGTCTGAGGCAGCCCAGGAATATCTTGCCAATGAAGGTTACAATCCAGAAATGGGTGCGCGTCCACTGCGCCGTGTGATCCAGGACAAGGTTGAGGATATCCTTTCTGATGCCGTACTGGCTCATGAATTTAGTGACGGTGATTCCGTTCTGGTGGACATTAATAAAGACAAAGAGATCGTGCTCAAGCGGGATAAAAAGCGCTCCGTTGCAACCAGAGAACCCAAAACTGCTGAACCGGAACCCGCTTGATTTTTCAATATTTGAGTAAACGGGTGGCATGAGACCACCCGTTTTTTCATCTTTACCGATATTGAAACCCAATTTAATTCGTTCTATACTGTTTTTGTAAACTTATTGGATTAGTGAAGGAGGTTATGATGATTACGGTATCCATGCTGCTGCAAGCCAAAGGTCACGATGTTTATTCGGTAGAAAAAGGCACACCCGTTTTGAAGACGCTTGAAATTATGGCCGAAAAGAAAATCGGCGCTTTGCTGGTGATGGATGAGGGAGAGCCGATTGGTATTTTCTCGGAGCGCGATTTTGCCCGCATGGCTGCCAAGTTAAAGGATGCCAATCTCGATATGCCGATCGATTCCTGGATCACCCGCGACCTCTTCACCTGCACTCCAAGCGAAACCGTTGACGAGGTGATGGCGTTGATGACCACCAAGCGTATCCGCCACCTGCCGGTTTATGATAACGGCAAACTTGTCGGTCTCATCTCCATAGGCGATGTTGTCCGCAATCTGATCGAAGACAAGGATCTCCTCATCCAGAATATGGAAAAGTACATCAACGGTCGAGGGTACGGAGAGTAGGGGCTGGTTCAGCAAAAACCGGATTGCTCCATGCAGAATGCAATATAGAGACCCGGGGTATATATCAATTTGCCTGTTTCAACAACTGAATCGGATAATGATCGCAAAGAACGGGTTGTTCTCTATGAAAGTAACTTAATTGTGCAGGAGAGGACGATGGAAAATCTGGATCGGTCGGGTTTGATTTCACTTCACCTCTACAATGTGTATGCCAACAATCTGGTACTCGACGTGGCTGCCGGAATGACCATGGATGAACTCTCCTGCCAGACCAGTCCCAGTCACGGATCGGTCATTAACCTGCTGCGGCACATGCTGGGTTGCGAATACTTTTTTCTCCTGCTTTGCATGGGAACAAAACCTGAGGAAAGCGATGAAGAACAGCCCGACCCGATCAGGTTGCGCGAATATTTTGAGGTTCTCGCTGACCGGCGCGTGCGGTATCTGAAAGCCGTGGCTGAATATGAACTTACCACCGAGATCCACGTTCCTGCTGGCAAAGGTGAATACACCCTTCCCCGTTGGCAGCTGCTCGCCCAATCGCTCATCCATTCCGCTCACCACCGCGGAGAGCTGTCCATCGTAATGACCGGGCTGGGACACCCACTTCCAACCCTCGACCCCTTATTGATGTACATCAAAGAAAGCGGTCAAACCTGGCAATCTTAAAATACGCTTGATTCGCCGTCCAACCCCTGCTTTTCAAAACCTTCCGATTTAATCTATGGTATATTTTAAATTCAAAAGTTAATTCTTCCTGCATCGTTGCGGAAGATCCGCCTGGAGTAATCGTATGTATTTTGCCATTGAGGGCGTCATTGGGGTGGGCAAAACCACCCTTGCCCGGCTGCTGCAATCTCAATTCGAGGCAGAGCTGGTGCTCGAAGTCTTTGAAGAGAATCCTTTTCTGAGCAGTTTCTATTCTGACCGCGCGCGCTATGCCTTTCAGACCCAGATATTCTTCCTTCTCAGCCGCTATCATCAGCAGCGCCGCAACATCTCCGACCGCCTGGGACAGGCTAAAGCGCTGATTAGCGATTACACCTTCGAAAAGGATTCGCTCTTTGCCCGCATTAATCTTGCAGGCGATGAATTGGACATGTATTACAGGGTGCAGGAAGCGTTGGCCGAAAAGATTACTCCTCCAGACCTGGTGGTTTATCTGCGCGCCAGCACGGATACGCTGATGAACCGCATTGCCTTTCGCGACCGTCCGTATGAGCGGCAAATGGAGCGCGATTACATCGACCTGCTCAACCGAACTTATGATGATTTTTATGTCAATTCACCTCACACCACCCCAGTGCTGACCATCGAAACCGACAACCTGAACTATGTTGAACGCGCGCAGGATCTGGAATTTATAAACAATCGCATCCGTGAAGAATTACGGCTTGCGCCGTACCAGCCTAAATTGCCGATATCGTAGAACGAGGAGACCATGCGCATAACGCGCGACATTTTACTGAATCAGGCTCGAGAGAACGCCGCCAGGCTGGCCGCAAAGGATCGCGGCTTGATTTGTATTTACATCGCCGGTTCACTGCTCAAAGATGATCCATTGCTCGGAGGCGTGACCGACATCGATCTCATTTGCATTCACGACCGGCCAATCACCGTGCGGCGTGAAGTGATCCGCCTGAGCGCAGATATCAGTCTGGACCTGGCGCATTACGAGCAGGAGGATTTCGAACCTGCCCGCAAGCTGCGCACCGACGCCTGGATCGGCGGTGAAATGGAGAATGTCCCTCTTGTGTTGCACGATTCCATGCGCTGGTATGATTTCACCCGTGCCAGCGCCACCGCCCAGTTCTGGCGTGCCGAAAACGTTCATGCGCGCGCGAGCAGTTTTTTGATTCCGGCGCGGAAAGCCTGGTCTGACCTGAGGGATGAAGTCGTTCCCCAGGGGATCAAACGCACAGCAACCTTTCTGAATGCTGTACGCGATGCCGCGAATAGTGTCGCTGTGCTCAGCGGCTCACCGTTACCGCTTCGCCGCATGTTGTTGGATCTGCCTGCAAGGGCCGCAAAAGCCGGTCTTCCGAATTTTGCCGGGGAGTTCGTGCAATTGTTCACCTCCGACCAGGTCACCGACGAGCTTTTTGACCAGTGGCTCGCAGCCTACCCCCAGATTTTTGATTCTCTCAAGGAATCTGTCAACCGCCCTGTCAGTCTCCAATATTTCCGGCGCGGTTATTACGAAAAGGCCGCCCGCGCACTCTACCAGAATCACCCCGCCGCTGCGCTCTGGATCCTGCTGCGTACATGGACCAAAGCAGCCGCGGTTTTACCCAAAAGCGGTCAAGCCTACAAGGATTGGCAGTCATTCGTTAAATCGCTTGAATTGGACAGCCGCCATTTGCCTGCGCGTTTGGACGCCCTCGATCTTCTGCTGGATGCGGTGGAAGAGACGGTTGAACGCTTGCAGCGCTGATATCTGCCGAACTCACCCAAAAAAACCTGTGTACAAATCCATCAAAACTGTGGATAACTGTTCAATTTCTGTGGATAACTATGAAAAGTAAATATTGGTTTTTCAGTCCTGGTGTGGAAAACATGGGGATGGTTTCACAATCTTTACGAATATTTAATCTCTCTTTTTTGGTTTTTATTATTTTCCAGTATCAATCTTTTTTTCCACAATTTGTTCACAAATCAATGAAGGTTTCCTTGCTCAATTTACCCGCCACATGTAGATATGAATGGTTTTATTACCCCCATATGTTTGGTAAAAAGAGAACAGCCTTTTATTTATCCACATATTCCCCTCCCCTACGGCTACTACTATTAACAAATACATAAATATTACCAATTAATAATAATTTGCTGTGATTGAAAACGCCTGGGGATATGTGTATAGTTTAAATAGGCATAAATCTACCCCACAACTTTACAAATCCTGGCAACCAATATCCAGGTGGGAGCTGTTATTGTGGACATTATTAAAGTAAAGGCAAATTCTCGAACTGCTGCAGTTGCGGGGGCAATCGCGGGTGTGATGCGTGAACACAAACATGCAGATATCCAGGCAATTGGCGCCGGCGCCGTCAACCAGGCGGTTAAGGCGCTGGTTCTTGCCAAGGGGTATCTTGCAGAAGATGGGATCGAAATCTTTTGCATTCCTGAGTTTGTCGACGTGGAAATAGATGGAAAAGTACGCACGGCGATCAAACTTGTGGTTGATCCCAGGTCGTGATCACGGCAGGCTTAACAATTGCAGAATGGGTTGCTTGATTTTCTACATGGATAATTAAGCACGCTCTGCTTCTTCGCGGGTAAAGACGACTTCTTCTTTACCCGTTAGTTTTTCGGTCACCTTGGTAACGATCAATTCAAGATGAGTCGGATGAGCGACATAATCCAGGTCATCGGCAGGCACTGTCAGCACCGGACAGAGTGTGAAATGCTGGATCCAGTTCTCATAAAGTTGGTTAAGCCTGTCCAGATATTCAGGGGAGATGCTGCGCTCATAATCACGATCGCGCAAAGCAATGCGTTTGAGCAGGGTGGGGACGGAGGCGCGCAAATAGATCATCAGGTCCGGTGGTGGTAAGTATTCGGCCAGTGTGCGATAGAGAGAGCGGTACGTCGTGTAATCGCGTTCGCTGAGATTTCCCTGCAGGAATAGGTTGTGGGCAAAGACTTCGGCATCTTCGTAGATGCTGCGGTCCTGAATTACCGAACCGGAAACGCGCAGTAACTCCTGGTGAATGCGCAGGCGATGCGTTAAAAAAAATATCTGGGAGTGAAAGCTCCACGTTCTCATATCCTTGTAAAAATCGGACAGATATGGATTTTCTGTTACGGGTTCGTAAAATGGCTGGCAGGCTAGCCTGCCGCAGATCATCTCCACCAGGGTGGACTTGCCAACGCCGATGTTGCCTGCCACAGCAATAAATTTTTTCATGGCATCCTCGAGGATGGAATTTATGGGGGTCTGAAAAAATTATACCATTTGAAGATTTTTTAATGCAAAAAGACAACCAAGTCCGCTCGATCTTGGTTGTCTCTTTTGCATAAAAAAAGGAGGAGATTATGCCGGTACGCAGGAACCGGTTGGGCAGACCTCTGCACACGAACCGCAATCCTGGCATTTTGCCGCATCGATCACATATTGGCCGTCACCTTCAGAAATGGCTCCTTCGGGGCATTCGGCTTCGCAAGCGCCGCAGCTGATGCAGTCAGTGGTAATCTTGTAGGCCATGGATCAAAATCCTTTCGAATTTGATGAAGTAATTTTTTCCGGCTAGTAGGATATCACCCTCGGTAAAGAAAGTCAAATGATATTGTTCGCGAAATGTCACCAAATTGGACACTTAATGTCACAATCGAGCGCAAATTCACAAAATGTTCATCATTCGTTCATAACTTCTTCACATCTTTTTACTATCATGGGATCAAGAAATCAGAGCAACCCTCTGAAAAAGGAGAAAACAATGAAAAAGTTAATCGTTGGTTTACTGGTAATCGGCGTCGTTGCCGCCGCACTTGGAACCTTTACTGTGGTGAGCGCACAATCCGCTACACCCCAGCCGCTTTACGGACAGAACGGCGGTGGACGATATGGATATCGTTCCAATGCGGATCTGAACGTTGGCAATGAAGCATTACACGACCTGATGATGAGTGCCTATTCCTCGGAATTGGACATCACCGTTGAAGACCTGAATGCCCGGCTGGATGCAGGTGAAACCTTATCGCAGATCGCACTTTCCACAGGACTAAGCGTGGAAGAATTCTGGGCGTTGAAAACCTCGGTGCGTTCTACAGTGGTCGAACAGGCACTGGAACAGGGTTTGATCACCCAGGCACAGGCCGATTGGATGCAGCAGGCAGGGCAGCGCAGGGGCGGTATGGGCGCTGGAATGGGCGGAGTCGCCCGCGGAATGGGTGCCTACTGCCCGAATTATCAGCAATAAGTTCAATGAACGATAAAAGGATCGACCTTTAAATCTGCGGTCGATCCTTTTATTTAATAAAGTGTACCTATCCTTTCTTCCCTGTATCAAATCGTTCCTTGACGATTCTCCGTGGTTGGGGTATATTTTATAGGCTCAATGAGGCATGCCCCCGTAGCGCAATTGGATAGAGCGTTTGCTTGCGGAGCAAAAGGTTGAGTATTCGAATTACTCCGGGGGCACACAAAAGGAGCGGGTAACCGCTCCTTTATTTATATGGAATCTAATTTTGGTTAAAACAATGACAAAAACAAAGCCACAAATTTTACTTTCCAATGATGACGGTATCCTGTCTCCAGGTTTGTGGGCAGCTGCACGCGAGCTTTCTAAACTGGGTTACGTCACGGTTGCTGCTCCGCGCGAACAACATTCCGGCGCCGCGCGTAGTGTGCCCACCTGGACCGATGGCGAAATCAAACCCACCATCCTCCAGATCGGCGAACAGGAATGGACCTGTTATGCAGTGGGCGGTTCTCCAGCCCAGGCGGTGCAATATGGCATCTTCGCCATCATGCAGCAAAAACCTGACCTGGTGGTCTCGGGAATTAATTATGGTGAAAATCCCGCCACCGATATCACACTTTCCGGCACGGTGGGCGCCGCGCTCGAAGGCGCCGCCAACGGAATTCCATCGCTGGCGGTTTCGCTGGAGTTGGATAACGAGGATTACCTCGGATATTCGAAGGAGACAGATTTTTCCACTGCCGCAATCTTCACCCGACGCTTTGCCCGCATCCTGCTCGAAAAAAAGCTTCCGGCGGATGTCAACGTCCTCAACGTGAATGTACCCTCCAGTGCCACACCCGATACCCCCTGGCGCGTCACGCACCTCGCGAGGCACGGTTATTTTGTTCCCTACATCAAGAAAACCGACAACCCCGGCGATGCTCCGCGCATCGATGCCTCCCGCGCTCCGCATCCGGATGATCTCAACGATCCAACTTCCGATGTCGGAACTTTCAATAAGGATCGCATGGTATCGGTCACCCCCCTCAGCCTGGATCTGACTTCGCGCGTCGACCTGGCGGACCTGCAGCGATCTTTCGGAAAACTGGAATAAACGAACAACCTCCCAAAAGTTCAGCGGGAGGTTGGTCTTCAATTTATTCCCATTCATTTCACCGCTCTGCCCTGTTTCTCCTCTTCCCTTTCGTAAGCCTCGCGTACGGCAATATCTCGTAAATCTGCAAGTTTGCTCCGCATTTCAAAGAATGCCGTCATATATTCAGCCCACAAACGCACTGCCACCGGGCCAAGGATGAGCAGTAGCAGCCCCGGAATCCCTTGCTCCATAAAGCGGTAGCGATTGGCCGCCGCATCGATGGTAATGATCAATCCCCCGGCAAATGCGGCCAGGGTGAATGGCCAGTAGATGATCTGGATCAGCACCGGCGCAATGGACTTGCGGAATGTCAGGAACTCTTTCATAAACCCTCCCGTTTGAATAACTTGTGGCTTTATTACAAAAACGAAATTCCGGGTTAAAAAGTTCCTGCCGGTCACCCGGCAGGAATTGATGTCTCTAGAGGTTGAAACGAATGTTGAGGATGTCGCCGTCCTTGACGACGTATTCCTTGCCTTCCAGGCGCAGCTTGCCGTGCGCTTTGGCTTCGGTCATCCCCCCCAGCGCCATCAGGTCGTCGTAAGCCACCACTTCGGCGCGGATGAAGCCTTTCTGCAGGTCGGTGTGGATCTCACCGGCGGCTTCGGGAGCGCTGGCGCCGCGGTGCACCGTCCAGGCGCGGCACTCATCCTGCCCGGCAGTGAAGAAGGACATCAACCCCAGCAGGTCGTACGAAAGACGGATCATGCGGTTCAGGCTGGGTTCCTCGATGCCATATTCCGCCAGGAAGAGATGAGCTTCCTCCGGCGAGAGCTGGGCGATCTCCATTTCCAGCTTGCCCTGCAGCGCGACCACCGTGCTGTGTTGGTGTGGGTAATCCACCGCGGGGGCTGCCTGCCCCTCGGACAGGTTGAGCACGATGAGCATGGGCTTGCGGCTGAGAAAACCGAAGCCGGAGAGCATTTTTTCCTCTTCGGCAGAGATCTCGATGTCGCGCAGTGGGATTTCGTTGCTCAGGGTTTCATGAAAACGCTGGAAGAGCGCGTGTTCGCGTTCGATCAGCGCCTTGTCGCGCCCGGCACCCTTTTTCTTCTCCTCTTCCAGGCGCTCCAGCTTGCGTTCCACCGCGATCAGGTCGTTAAGCACCAGCTCGCTGTCCATGTTCTGAATGTCGCGCAGCGGATCGATGGTCTCGCGCACGTGCGGCACGTTCTCGTCTTCGAAAACGCGCGCTACATGAATGAAGCCGTCCATCTGTGCCAGTTGGTTGAGCAACGCGCCCGAGATGCCGTTCTTACCGGCGCTGCCGTCCAGCCCGGCAATGTCCACGTAGGTGACCTTGGCGTAGATGGTCTTCTTCGGCTTGAACATCTCCGAGAGCTTGTCGACGCGTTTGTCCGGCACGTCCACCACGGCGGTGTGCATCTCGATCTTGCCGCTGGCGCCCGTGGGCTGCGTGGCGCGCGTGAGCGCGTTGAAGAGTGTTGTTTTTCCGGATTGAGGCAGACCAATAATTCCTAAGCGCATTTCAGTTCCCTTGACCCTTGAGAATTTGTCAGATATACTCAGTTTGTTATTGCCGGAGTGGCGGAATTGGCAGACGCGCACGACTCAAAATCGTGTTCCCTCGGGAATGTGGGTTCGATTCCCACCTTCGGCACCATCATTATAACATCTCTCTCCATGACGCCATGGGGAGTTTTTTCTTCCAATAATTAGTGAGGGGGATTATTTCGTGAAAATATTCTCGCGCTACGGCATAAGGCGTAGGATGCGTTGAAAACGCATCATCCTAAACCGGGAGCGCAATTTTGATGCTCTTTTGAAAGGAGACACCGAAAAAAATTATTCTCTCCTACCGTTAGAATTCTCTAAAAAATTGCTTTAAAAAAGCTATCAAATTTCCCCCGGTAAAATCTGGATTTTCAAGACCGCGTTCCTTCCATAATTGATATACATGAAGCTCATCTTGAATTAATTGGCGTCCACCGCCAAACCCACCAACTGGATAATTGGGTGTAGATATACTAAAATTCAGGTTTCCCTGTTGAATTTTTATCCATAACCACACAACCTCTCCACAGGCAATTCTGCGGTTTATTTGCTGATTTATCCACTGTTCATCTATATCTTTTGCATTGTAATATTGCTGTTCACTTTCACATATCTTGACCGTTATCATGGCTGCTCCTTATAGTAGATGATTGAAAACGGATATAAGAATTTTCGCCTGAAAAAACAAAAATTAGTCGCATCTTGAACGCCCCCTGCCACAGCTTTTCCTACTTCAAAGAATCTGCCTCGGCGAGGTGGTCGCCGCGGTAGCAGCTCTTGAGCAAATCAAGATCACTCTTCTCAAAGTCAGAATAGGCGATTTTCCAGCCTGTTCCCGCCACAAAGGGGCCGTTAATAAATACTCCCTTTTTCTGCAATTCTTCGCCTTTATTTTGAAGATCCTTCACAGCGAAACCAACATGATGAAGTCCCGGCCCATGCTCCGTTAAAAACTGTGCAAGTGCGGGATGGTTGATTGGGCGCAATACTTCGATCAGCGTTGGACCGCAGCGAAACGAAACCATTTCCACACTGGTCTCCCCTTCAATAACCCGACGATCACTCAGCTCAAGCCCGAATGTATCGCCAAAGATGCGCATGGCGTCATTCATGTCACTAACAACATAGGCAATGTGGTGAATGTATTCGAACATACTCTCCTCTTTAGCGACACGAGATTCAGGCCAAACCGGAAGCTTGGGTTATCAGTAAACGCACCATCCTGCATCTGGGAGCGCAATTCCGATCTTGTACACCCAGGGACACCCCCTACCTTTTCACTACAGGCACCAGGTACTTTATATACTCCTCCAAACACTCCATATCCCCTTCAAGCGGCTGCAAGACCACCGAATCCGCGCCGGCGCTCCACAAGCGCTGCACAGCCTGCGCTGCCCGCTGCGGCGTGCCGGCGGCGGCAAAATCATCCAGCCAATCGTCCGGCAGGTGCTCGCTGAACCACTCCGCTCCGCGCTCGCGTTTTAACGCCTCGACCTCGTCCGCAATTCCCAGCGTCTTAAGGTGCACATCCGCCCACCAGGGCAGGTTCTCCGCCAGCTCACGCCGCCCCGCCCGCCTCGCCGGTTCTCCATCCGGGCTTACTTACGCCTGCAGGTACACCACCATGCGGTGCTGCGCGCGGCCGGATTCGGTCATTCCATTACGGATGTGCTCCCACGCCCACTCCACGTAAGCCGGTGAGGACATCGATGTCAATATCGTCCCGTCGCCCACCCGCCCCGCCAGTTGCAGTGTTTTTTCACGCATCGCTCCCACGTAAAGCGGTGGCAAATCATCGGGTATCTGCCTCATCTGAACGTGATCCAGGTGCACCTGGTCGCCGTCCGCCGTCACCACTTCACCGCTCAATAAGCGCCGCACCGCCGAAACCGTCTCCCCCAGCGATTTCATCGAGGACGCGGGTGCCGCGCCGATCTGTTCCATCCAGTGGCTCACGCCGTGCCCGAACCCGGGCAGGACGCGCCCGGGAAAAGCCCGCGCCAGCGTGGTGATTTCCATGGCGGCGAAT